>CAIKSH010000095.1 GCA_903830015.1 uncultured Solirubrobacterales bacterium
ACGCCTCGAGGTCGAACTTCCGCGCCGCCGAGGGCCCCAGGTCGCCGATGGCGATGTCGACGACCCGGTAGGGGAGGCCGAGCCTCTCCATGATCTGCTCCTCGATGGCCAGCAGCCGCTCGTGCTCGGCCTTTGCCTCCTCGGGGGCGACGAAGCTGAACATCTCGACCTTGTCGAACTGGTGGACCCGGAAGATTCCCTTCGTGTCCTTTCCGGCGGCGCCGGCCTCGCGCCGGAAGCAGGGCGAGAACCCGGCGTAGCGCAGGGGAAGCTCGCCGGCGTCGACGATCTCGTCGGCGTGCAGGGAGGCCAGCGCCACTTCGCTGGTCCCGGTGAGGTAAAGGTCGTCGTCGGCCAGGCGGTAGATCTGCTGTTCGGTGTCGGGCAGGAAGCCGGTCCCGTAGAGGGCCTCCTCGCGCACCAGCACCGGAGGAATGACCGGCTCGAAGCCGTGTTCGCCGAGGAGGTCGAGTGCCCAGCGCACGAGCGCCAGCTCGAGCAGCACGAGGTCGCCGCGCAGGTAGGCAAAGCGCGACCCGCTCAGCCGGGCCCCGCGCTCCATGTCCACCCCTTCGCCGGCGAGCTCGAGGTGGTCTTTCGGGTCGTCGAGGGTCGGCCGCTCGCCGGCCTCGCGCAGGACGGTGTCCTCGTCGGGAGCCTCGGGCTCGGGGAGGTTGGGCAGCTGGTCTACCACCGCCTGCAGCTCCTCCTCGACGCCGGCCAGCTCTTCCTGGATCGCCTTGGCCTGCGCCGAGACCTCCTTCATGGCCGCCACCTGGACCTCCGCGTCGCCGCCGTCACGCTTGGCGGCGGCGATCGCGTCGTTGGCCTCGTTCTGCTCGGCGCGAAGGGCTTCGAGCTGCGGGATCAGCTCCCGCCGGCGCTCGTCGAGCTCGAGCGCGCGGTCGAAGTCTTCGGCGGCATTTCGACGAGCGAGTGCCTCGCGGGCCGCCTCCGGGTCGCGGCGCAGCTCGCGGAGGTCCAGCACGGCGGGGTCAGTTGCCGGCGTTGCCGGACATGCCGTCCGGCATGCCGCCCATCCCGCCGGTCGACTGCACCGGCGTAGGGCCCTGCCGGATCGCTTCGGCCAGCGGCGGGCAGGTGTCGGTCTTGCCGGTCACCGAGGGCTGGGTCTTGACGTCCTTACCCGAGTACTCCTGGAGGAAGGCCGAGACGGCCTTGGCCTCCGGGCCCACGACGATGTTGGCCGGCATGATCGCCCCGGAGAAGCCGCCGTTCTGGATGGCGTACATGACCGCGCCGTAGCACTCCTTGCGAACGTTGAAGTTCGGGCCGTCGGGGCGCTCGCGGTCGTTGATCTTGGTCGCCGAGCCTTCGGCGCCGACCACGCTGAGCGTGTGGCAGCCCGAGCAGCGCTCGGCGAAGAGCCGGCCGCCCTCGTTGATCGCGGCCGACTGGCTGTTCACCGAGTCGCCGCTGTTCCCGCCGCAGCCGGCCACGGCGAACCCGGCCACGAGGGTCAGGGCAAGTAGGGCGGGGCGCATCAGGGCCATGCGCGGCGGATGATACGAGACCGGCCGCCGGTCAAGCCGCGCGACCCAAGGGTCGGCGCGCCGGCGTTCAGGCGGTGCCCAGGACCCGCAGGGCGAGGAAGGCGATGACGACGCACGCCAGCGCCGCGGTGGCGAGCTCGCGGCTGGCGATCTGCAGGACGACTTCGCGCTGCTTGACCGGTTCGAGCCGCCCGACCGCCTCGGCGTCCTCGAGCCCGCGCCGGTCGAGCACGTACTGCGCGGTGGCGATCCGCAGCTGCTCGGCGATTATCGAGACGGCGATGGGGAGGAGCATGTAGAGCCAGAAGAGCCCCGAGCGCGGGTCCAGGCCGGTCACCGCCGCCACCAGGGCCACCGCCGCCAGGATCGTCGTGGCCAGCTGCGTTGCGCGCCACATTCCCCAGAACAGCCGGGACCCGCTCGAGCGCCACCAGGCCCACGCGCCGACCAGCGCCGTGGCCAGGGCAATGACGGCCACCACGATGGCCGAAATATCCGCTACCTGCCGCATTTAGCGCCAATTGTCACGATGTTGAATCCGGCACGTTCCGGCCGTCGTCAGGTGATACAACCAACCCTATGGTCTCGACCTACTGGCCCGCCCTGATCTTCGTCTTCATCGGGGCGGCGATCGGCGTTGTCTTCAGCCTCGCGAACGCCTTCCTCGGGCCGCGCAGGGCCATCGCGAACAAGTACGAGCCCTACGAGTCCGGCATGCCGTCGGAGATCAAGCAGGGCTTCCGCTTCGGGATCAGCTTCTACCTGATCGCGATGCTCTTCCTGCTCTTCGACATCGAGGTGCTCTTCCTCTATCCCATCGCCGTGCAGCTGAGGGCTTTCGGGACCTTCGCCCTGATCGAGACAACCGTCTTCATCGTCCTGCTGTTCGTCGCCTTCGTCTACGTCTGGCGCCGGGGTGCGCTGACGTGGAAGTGACCCGCCAGAAGCTCGAGAGCGACGTCGAGCGCGAGAAGTTCCGCGTCAAGCAGCTGCGCGCCCGCGACATGCTTCGCGGCGATCTCGAGGGCCAGGAGCTCGAGGACTACGTTCACGAGCGCGTTCTCACTTCGACCCTGGAGAAGGCGTTCGACTGGGCCCGCGGCAACTCGATGTTCCCGCTGACCTTCGGGCTGGCCTGCTGCGCGATCGAGATGATGAGCATCCCGGCCTCACGGCTGGACATCGCGCGCTTCGGCTTCGAGGCCTTCCGCGCCTCGCCGCGCCAGGCCGACCTGCTGATCCTCTCGGGCCGCATATCGATCAAGATGGCGCCGGTAATCCGCCGCATCTACGACCAGATGCTCGAGCCCAAGTACGTGATCGCGATGGGCGCCTGCTCGAGCTCGATGGGGGTATTCAACAACTACGCGATCGTCCCGGCCGACAAGTTCATGCCGGTCGACGTCCACGTGCCCGGCTGCCCGCCGCGGCCCGAGGCGCTGATGCACGGAATCATCGAGCTGCGCTCGATGGTCCACGAGGATCCGACCCTGGGCTGGCGCGCCCGCTACTCGGCCTACGGTACCGAGGAGGTCATCCCCAAGCCGGCGGCCGACGCCACCGGGGTAAACGTCTTCGGGGCCGGCGGGACGGAGGACGAGATTGCCTGACGCCGCCGAACTCGAGCGCCTGGCCGGCGTCGTCGGGGCCGACTCGGTCCTGGGCACCGTCCACACCGACTGCCGGTCGGAGATCTCCATTCGCCCGGAGGCGATCGTCTCTGCGCTGGCCCGGATGCGCGCCGAGGGCTACGAGGACCTGCGCAGCGTCCACGGGGTCGACTACTTCCCCGAGGAGCCGCGGCTCTGCGTCAAGTACGAGATGCTCAGCCGCGAGCGCCTCGACCGCATCTCACTTAGCCTCCGCGTGCCGCTCGAGGACCCGCGGGTCCCTTCGGTGACCCCGGAGTGGCCCACCGCCAACTGGCCCGAGCGCGAGGCCTACGACATGTTCGGAATCGTCTTCGAGGGCCATCCCGACCTCAGGCGGATCCTGATGCCGGAGGACTACGAGGGCTATCCGCAGCGCCGCGACTTCCCGATCGGCGGCGAGCCGGTGATCTTCACCCACAACGAAGACTCGGTCCCGGGGTGGTTCGATTGACCACCGAGGCCCGCGAACTATCCGATTACCGGCGCCGGGAGGAGAGCGTCAGCTTCTCCGAGGAGACCGTCGTCGAGGGCGACCGCGAGCTGCTCACCCTCAACATCGGCCCGCACCACCCGGCCACCCACGGGGTGCTGCGGCTCGTGGTGACGATGGACGGGGAGATCATCCGTGACGTCAACCCGGTGATCGGCTACCTGCACACCGGGATCGAGAAGACCGCCGAGGTGAAGAGCTACTGGAAGGCGATCCCCGTCATCGAGCGGATGGATTACCTGGCCTACTACTTCAACGGCATGGGCTACTGCGGCGCGGTGGAGAAGCTCCTGGGCATCGAGGTGCCCCGGCGCGCCCAGTACCTGAGGGTCATCCACCTCGAGCTCAACCGGATCATGAGCCACCTGGTGTGGCTGGGAACCTCGATGCTCGACCTCGGCGCGATCTCGGTCTGGTGGTACTGCTTCCGCGAGCGCGAGCAGCTGCTCGACCTGTTCGAGATGTCCTCCGGGCAGAGGATGCACACCCGCTACGTGCAGGTCGGGGGCGTCGGCGAGGACATCCCGCCCGGCTGGGAGGAGAAGGTCCGCGAGTTCCTGGCGATCATGCCCGAGCGCTGCGAGGTCTACAGCGACCTGCTCAGCAAGAACGAGATCTTCCTCCAGCGGATGCGCGGGGTCTGCCCGATGGAGGCCGAAGTGCTGCGCACCCTCGGCGTCACCGGCCCGCTGCTGCGCGCCGCCGGCGACCCGTGGGACCTGCGCAAGGCGATGCCCTACAGCTCCTACGACGAGTTCGAGTTCAAGATCCCGATCGGCACCCAGGGCGACAACTACGACCGGTACGCCGTCCGCCTGGCGGAGATCAAGGAGTCGGTCAAGATCGTCGAGCAGGCGCTCGACGGCCTACCCGAGGGCCCCTACATCACCGAGGACCGCAAGGTCGCCCTGCCGCCCCGCCACGAGCTGGCCACCTCGATGGAGGCGCTGATCCACCACTTCAAGCTCGTGACCGAGGGGATGCGGGTGCCCGAGGGAGAGGTCTACAACGCGATCGAGGGCCCGCGCGGTGAGTACGGGGTCTTCATCCGCTCCGACGGCTCGAGCAAGCCGGCCCGGGTGCACATGCGCGACCCCAGCTTCATCAACCTGCAGGCCACCCCGATGCTGGTGGAGGGAAGCCTGCTCGCCGACATGATCGCGACGCTCGCCGTCATGGACCCGATCATCGGGGGAGTGGATCGCTGATGGCCGAGCCCGACCTCGACCTGCTGCCCGAGTTCCACACCGACGTACGGCGCTTCGACAAGGGCTCGCGCATCCCCGGCTGGGACCGTGCCGCCGACCTCGACAAGGACCCGGCCGTGGTTCCCGACCCGGCCGACACCGAGGTGCCGGCCGAGCTGCGTGCCGAGATCGAGGCCGAGATGGCCCGCTTCCCCGACTACCACTCGGCGGCGATTCCCGCCCTCTACGCCATCCAGCGCCGCGACGGCTGGTGCTCGCCGGAGGGGATCCGCCAGGCGGCCTGCGTGATGGGCGTGACCCCGGCCTACCTCACCTCGGTGGCCACCTTCTACGACATGTTCAATACCGAGCCGGTGGGGCGCACCCAGGTCTACGTCTGCACCAACATCTCGTGCTCGCTCTGCGGCGCCGACGAGCTGCTCGGCCTGCTCGAGGAGGAGCTGCAGGGCAACGAGATGGTCAACCTGCGGGGCTTCGAGTGCCTCGGCGCATGCGACATCGCGCCGATGGTCTCGGTCGACGGGGTCTACGTGGGCCCGGTCCCGTTCGATGAGGTTCCCGAGCTGGCCCGGCAGATTCTCGACGGCGAGGATCCGCTGCCCGACCGCCAGCTCGTCAAGCGGCCTAGTGCCGACCCGAAGGTCGCCGGCTCTTCGCCCGGCGAAGGAGAAAGGAGCCAGCCGTGACCGACCTGTTGCTCTTCCGGGGCATCGACGAGCCCGGGCTGAACACGATCGACGTATACGAGCGGACCGGCGGCTACAGCCGGCTGAAGAAGGCCTTCGCCATGCCGCACGCCGAGCTGATCGAGCAGCTGACCGACTCCGGGCTGCGCGGCCGTGGCGGGGCCGGGTTCTCGATGGGCAAGAAGGCCTCGTTCATTCCCCAGGGGGACATGCAGAAGTACGTGGTCTGCAACGCCGACGAGTCAGAGCCCGGCACCTTCAAGGACCGCGAGCTGATCCAGAAGAACCCCCATCAGCTGATCGAGGGGCTGATCATCGCCTCGTACGCCATCGGCGCCACGATCAGCTTCATCTACATCCGCGGCGAGTACGACCAGCAGGCCGACATCCTCGACGTCGCCCTGGCCGAGGCGCGCGAGAAGGGTTACCTGG
>CAIKSH010000096.1 GCA_903830015.1 uncultured Solirubrobacterales bacterium
CTCACCGCGGCGGCGGAGCTGGGCGCCGAGGCGGCGGTCCTCCCCGAGCTGCACGAGCTGCGCGGGATTGAGCAGACCCGCTACCACCACCTCGACGCCCACGGCCACACCCTGCAGGGGGTGGACGAGGTGGCGGCGCTGGAGATCGACCCCCGGGCGGCCGCGGGAGAGCGGTCGGGTGAGGTGGCCGAGGTGCTGGCCGAACCGCTGGCCGACAACCTCACGCGCGGTGAGGCGCTCCGCTGGGCGGCGCTGCTTCATGACATCGCCAAGTCCCGGACCCGGGTGGTGAGCGACGAGGGCCGGGTGGGCTTCCCGGGCCACGACCGCGAAGGGGCACGCATGGCGCGGGAGATCCTGGGGCGCCTGCGGGCCAGCGAGAGGCTCTCCTCCTACGTCGCGGCGATCACCGGGACCCACCTGCTGCTCGGCTTCCTCGTCCACCGACAGCCGCTGGACGCCGGTGACCGGTTCGACTACCTCGAGGCCTGTGACCCGGTCGGCGTCGACGTGACCTTCCTGTCGGTCGCCGACCGCCTGGCTACGCGCGGGCGAAAGGCCGACGAGGCGATAGCCGCCCACCTCGAGGTGGCCGTCCCGATGATGGGAGCCGCGCTCGACTGGCGGCGCGAAGGCCGCCCACGCTCCCCGGTACCCGGCGACGAGCTCGCCCGGGAGCTGGGGATCGAGCCCGGCCCGCGCCTGGGGGAGATCCTGGCCGGGATAGAGCGGGCGGTCTACACCGGCGAGGTCGACGGCCGCGAGCAGGCCGTCGAGACGGCCCGGGAGCTCCTGGCGGCCGGCTAGCGACCGCCCAGCAGTTCGATCGTCCGCCGGCAGACCAGCGTGGCGTCGGCGACCGTGCGGTAGTCGACCCGGTCGGCGGTATCGGTCGGCCAGTGGTAGTTGGCCGGCGCCTTGAACTCGGTGACGGAACCGAGCATCACCGTCGGGTAGCCGGCCTTCATCGAGATCAGGCCGTCGGTGGCGTTGCGAAAGCGCAGCCCGCGGACCAGCTCGACGCCCTCGTCGGCTGCGGCCCGGGAGACAAGATCCTTCAGCGCGGCCGGGTAGTCGCGCATCAGCAGCATTCCCTCTCCCTCCAGCTCCATCAGGGTCGGCGAGCCCACGGTGTCGACGCAGATGAAGGTGGTGGAGTCGGGAGGCAGTCGCGGGAAGTGCCGGCGACCGAAGGCCTGCATCCCTTCCATGAACGACTCCTCCGAGCCGGTCGACACGAGCAGGACGCGCACCCCTTCCACCGGCCGGTCGCGCAGGAGGCCGGCAAGGCCCAGCAGGACGGCCACCCCGCTCAGGTTGTCGTTGGCACCCGGCACTACCGAGCGCGAGCCGATCTCGGCGAATACGGCGGCGGCGCCGAACGAGAGGAAGGCACCGAGGCGCCGGAGCAGGCCGCTCCCGGTCAGTCCGGCAAGAAAGACGAGGAGCGGGCCGGCGAAGACGGGGAAGATCACCGGCGGCGTTGTGTCGGCCTTCTCGAGCGCCAGCGGGAACTTCCGGCCGATGAACTCGGGCACGACGGGGGAGAAGAGCAGGCTCCAGTGGGCCGCGTCGTGGTGGGCCACGACGACCACTGTCCGGTCGCCTTCGGGGTCTCCGGCGCTGGCCACGACGTTCCAGGTCGGGCGGCGGGGCAGCAGGCGGCGGAAGAGCTTAGGCCCCCCTCCGGTGTCGTCGGCTACCGCTGCCGCCATCGTCCCTCCGGCGACCAGCCACGCCAGGCGGCTGCGCAGGAGCGCGGCCAGCCCGGCAACCAGCGTCATCAGTCCCAGCGGCAGCCAGTAGCCGCCGTGGGCGCTCTCGCGCTCGACCACGGCCGGCGCGCCCAGCTCGTCGAGCCGGGCCGCGATCCAGCGGGCGGCCCGGTGCTCACCCTCGGAGGCCGAGCCGCGCTCGAACGAGGCGAGGTGCTCGACGGCTTCCCGCGCCTGCCGCTCAAGTTCGCTGGTATCGCTCCCGGCCACCGCGGGGAGCCTAGAGGCCGCGCGGGCCGGGGGCGCATAGGATGGGCCGATGAGCAGTGCCGAAGACTGCCTCTTCTGCCGGATCGTCGCCGGCGAGCTGCCGGCCAGGGTGATCGCCGAGGACGACCAGACCCTCGCCTTCATGGACATCAGCCCGGCCACGCGGGGCCACGCCCTGGTAATACCCAAGCGCCACAGCGAAGACCTCTTCGAGATCGACGACGCCGACCTTCAGGCCTGCATGGCCAGCGCCCGGCAGGTGGCGCTGCTGGCCCGCGACCGGCTGGGGGCCGACGGCGTAAACCTCCTGAACTCGTGCCGGCCGGCGGCCTGGCAGACCGTCTACCACTTCCACGTCCACGTGATTCCCCGCTACGAGGGGGACCCCCTTCAGCTTCCCTGGAACCCCCGGCCGGGCGATGACGACGAGATCGCCGCCGCTGCGGCGGCCTATGCGGGTGAGGCATGAGCGCACCGCTCGAGATGAGCCAGGACGGCCCGCTCTGCGTCCTGACCATTGATCACCCACCGCTCAACCTCTTCGACCAGGCGATGTTCGCCGCGCTCGGCGAAGCACTCGAGGCGCTCGCCGCCGAGCCGCCGCGCGCCCTGCTCATCCGGGCCGAGGGCGAGGTGGTCAGCGGCGGGGTCGACGTGCACGAGTTCGAGGGGCTCGCGGCGATGGACGCCGCCGATCTATGGCGCAGCCTGATCGGGACGGTGCGGGCGATCGAGGCGCTGCCGTGCCCGAGCGTCTTTGCCGCTCACGCGCTTTGCCTCACCGCCGCCTTCGAGGTCGCCCTTGGCTGTGACCTGCTCGTCGCCGCCGAGTCGGCTCGGTTCGGCCTCGTCGAGCGGGTGGTCGGCCTGACACCGTCGATGGGCGGCACGCAGAGGATCGCCGAGCGGGCCGGGCCGGCCCGGGCGCGAGAGCTGGTGATGACCGGGCGGCTCTACCCGGCGGAGGTTCTCGAGGGCTGGAACGTCGTCAACCGGGTCTGGCCGGACGAGAGCTTCGGGGAGAAGTCGCTGGCCCTGGCGCGGGACCTGGCCGGCGGGCCGACGCAGGCCCACCTGGTTACCCGGGAGATCGTGCGGCGCGCCTCCCGCGAAGGCGTGGACAGTGCCGACGAGGCTACGCCGCAGCTCTCCTCGGCCCTGTTCGAGACCGAGGACCTCAAGGGCGCCGTGCGTTCCTTCCTCGAGGACGGCCCCGGGAACGCGACGTTCGAGGGCCGCTAGGGCTACCCGGCGGGAATATCGGTGCAGGCGCCCTGCGCCAGAGTCAGCAAAGTCAGGCCCTGAAGGGTTCGCAGGGTCTTACCGCAACAAATTGCCGGGTGGTTGTGTTCAATGTGGGTAATGCGCAAGCTAATTCCGTCGGCCGCGGTCCTTTCCGCCGCCGCATTTCTGGCCCTCAGTGCTCCTGCGGGAGCCGACCTGGTCGACCTGGGCAAGCTCGACACCGCACAGAAGCCCGGCTGCCCGGGTGATCCGTGCTTTGCGATCAGCCGGACCACCGGCTACCGCGCCAAGGCCGGCTCGGTCACCTCTCCCATGGTCGCCCCCAGGAGCGGACGCATCGTCGCGTGGACCGTCTCCCTCGGCAAGCCGAACAGCAAGCAGATCAAGTTCTTCGAGAGCAAGCTCGGCGGCGCCTCGCAGGCCCAGCTGACCATCCTCGAGCGCAGCCGCGACAAGAAGAAGCGGACGACCTACATCGTCGTCGCCCAGGGCGAGCCGATGAAGCTGGAGCCCTACTTCGGCCGGATCTCCACCTTTGGCCTTCGCCGCTCGCTCCCGATCAAGAAGGGCCAGGTCGTGGCGCTCACCGTGCCCACCTGGGCCCCCGCTCTGGCCACCGGCCTGAGCACCGACTTCTCGTGGCGGGCATCGCGGACCAAGGCCCAGTGCGAGGACACGCAGCTGCCCACGGCCCAGACCGAGCTCCGCAGCTCCTCGGTGTACGACTGCCTTTACCGGGGCGTCGGGCTGGCCTACAGCGCGCTGATGGTTGCGACGCCCGCGAGCAGCAGGTAGCGATCAGTTAGGCGAGACGCCGCCGGTATTGGGGGCGGCTCCGCCGCCTCCGCCCCCGGTATCGCCGCCGGTGCCGCCGCCGGTATCGCCACCGGTGCCGCCGCCGCCGGTGTCACCGCCGCCGGTGTCACCGCCGGTGTCGGTGCCGTCGGTCCCGCCGGTGTCGGTCCCGGTATCGGTTCCGGTGTCGGTCGTAGTGGTCGTCGGCGTCGTCGGCGTAGTGACGTTGCCGGCGACGCTGTCGGCATCGGCCGGCGGAACGAGTGCCGGGGTGGAGGCCGGGACCTCGTCGTAGGGCCGGCTGTCCCCACCGCAGGCGCTCAGCCCGACGGTGGCGCAGATGGCGACCGCGGCAATTGCGGCTCCCTTGATCCTGAACATGCGACGAGCGTAGCGGCTCGTCAGCCCAGAGGCGCCATCCGGCGCCCGCAGGTGGGACAGTCGTTGAGGTCCCTCTGGGCCATCGCCTCGCACCAGTTGCAGAAGCGCAGATTCTCCACCGCAAAGGGGAGCTTCGACCGCGACGGAGCCAGCGGAAGCACCTCCCCGACGACCTCCATCGGCTCACCGGTGCGCTCGTCGAGGTAGACGATCCCCGGCTCTGCCTCGATGATCACCTCATCGCCGCTGGAAGGCGCCCGGAGCCGGAATCGCTGACCGTCAGCCATGTCGGAAGCGTACCGGGAAGGCCGGTGGACCGCGTTCCCGGCGACGGCGAGCCCGGCGCGTCCGGCACCGCTGCGGTCCTCCTTTACAGGTAGGATTCGCGGCCGATGACCAGCCAGAGACCAGCCCCGGGGCGTGTTCTGTTGGCCGCCGCAGGCGCCGCAGCGGTCGCCCTCGTCGCCGCGGGCTGCAC
>CAIKSH010000097.1 GCA_903830015.1 uncultured Solirubrobacterales bacterium
AGGACGATCCGCCGGCGCCGGTTCAGGAGCTGCGGCGGCTGGTCTCCTCCGCCGACGCGGTCCTGTTCGTGACCCCGGAGTACAACCACTCGATCCCCGGCTGGCTGAAGAACGCCGTCGACTGGCTTTCGCGCCCTCAGGCCGAGGCGGCGCTCAAGGGCAAGGACGTCGCCGTGGCGGGCGCCAGCCGCGGCGCGTTCGGCGCCGTGTGGTCCCAGGCCGAGCTGCGCAAGACCCTCGGCGCCTCCGGGGCCCGGGTGATCGACGAGGAGCTCTCGGTTCCCTCGGCCCACGAGGCATTCACCGAGGAAGGCGAGCTGATCGACGAGGAGCTCCGTCAGCTGCTCGCCGCCCACGTCGCCGGCCTGGCCGAGGCGGCCGGCAGCTGATCAGCGCTCGCCGGGCGTCTTCTTCGGATAGGCGCTGACCGGGATCCCGCGGTCGAGCGCCGTGGCGAGGATGCGGTTCTGCTCGGCGGTGTGGGCCGCGGGGTAGCCCTCGCCGGAGGAGGCGCGCTCGGGCCGGCCGACGTAGCCGAACTCGAGCTCGTCGGGAAGGATCTGCATCAGCCTCGGGAACATGTGCGCGCGGGCGCCCATGTTGCGCGGCTCCTCCTGGACCCAGAGGACCTCCTCGAGGTTCGGGTAGGAGGCGATCAGCTCGCGAACGTCGCCCTCGGGGAAGGGGTAGAGGAGCTCGACGCGGCCGATCGCCACGCCGTCGTTGCCCTGGTGGACCTCGTGACCCTTGAGGTCGTAGTAGATCTTCCCGGTGCAGAGAACCAGCCGCGTGACCTTCTCCGGGTCGACGCCCGGCTCGGCGAGTACCGGGTAGAAGCGGGTGTCGCTGAGGTGCTCGATCCGGTTGACCGCCTGGGGCAGCCGCAGCAGGGACTTCGGGGTCATGATCACCAGCGGCCGCTGCTTGGCGATCATCGCCTGGCGGCGCAGCAGGTGGAAGTACTGGGCCGGGGTGGTGAGGTTGGCCACGCGCATGTTGCCCTCGGCCGACAGCTGCAGGAAGCGCTCCAGGCGGGCGGAGGAATGCTCGGGCCCGGCGCCTTCGTAGCCGTGGGGGAGCAGGAGGGTCAGCCGGGTGGTCTTGCCCCACTTGGCCAGGCCGCTGGAGATGAACTGGTCGATGATCACCTGGGCGCCGTTGGCGAAGTCGCCGTACTGGGCCTCCCAGAGGACCAGCGAGTCGGGCGCCTCCTCGGAGTAGCCGTACTCGAAGCCCATGCAGGCGGCCTCGGAGAGCGGGCTGTTGTGGATCTCGATCGGCGCCCGCGCGCCGTCCAGGTGCTGGATCGGGGCGTAGGCCAGGCCGGTCCGGGCGTCGTGGAAGACCAGGTGGCGCTGGCTGAAGGTTCCCCGCTCGGTGTCCTGCCCGGTGAGGCGGATCGGCACCCCGTCCACGAGCAGCGAGCCGAAGGCCAGCGCCTCGGCCTGGGCCCAGTCGATTCCCTCGCCGGCCTGCGCCGCCTCCCGGCGACGCTCGAGCTGGCGCTCGAGCTTGGCGTTGAGCTGGAAGCCCTCGGGCACGGTCAGGAGCTCCTCGTTGATCTGGCGCAGCTCCCCGGTGCTGACCGCCGTCTCCACCGGCGGGCTCGGGCTGCGGTCGAGCTGGTACTCACCGGTCGCCTGGTCGATCCCGTCTGACTCCTCGGTCTCCCGGATTC
Organism: uncultured Solirubrobacterales bacterium; assembly: GCA_903830015.1. Lineage (GTDB taxonomy): Bacteria > Actinomycetota > Thermoleophilia > Solirubrobacterales > Solirubrobacteraceae > F1-60-MAGs163. The sequence goes on from CAIKSH010000097.1 coordinate 1,679, forward strand.
GCTCCTTGAGCTCCTGGTGCTCGCGGGTCATCTCGTCCCAGGACTCCTGCGACCAGCGGTCGACCTCCTCGCGGGTTACGACACCGGCGTCGATCAGCTCCTTGGCGTAAATCTCGGAGACCCGCTCGTGCTGCTTTATCGCCTCGTACATCTCGGGCTGCGTGTAGGTCGGCTCGTCGGCCTCGTTGTGACCGAAGCGCCGGTAGCCGATCAGGTCGATCAGGACGTCGTGGCCGAATTCCTCGCGGAAGGCCATGGCCAGGCGCACCGCGGCGATGCAGGCGTCGACGTCGTCGGCGTTGACGTGGAT
>CAIKSH010000098.1 GCA_903830015.1 uncultured Solirubrobacterales bacterium
CGGCTGGCCGTGAGCGGCCCTCAGGCGGTGTCGACCTTGTCCTTGCGGCGGATGTCGGCGAGCTGGTCGTCGATCCAGTCGCCGGGGTTGCGCGCGGTGACGATGCTCTTGAGCCCCTCGATCCGTCGCTCGCGCTCGTCGGCCGGCATCGTGAGCGCGAGATGGATCGAGTCGGCCAGCTCCTGGACGTCGAACGGGTTCACGCTCAGCGCGAATTCCCCGAGCTCCTCGTGGGCTCCGGTGTTTTCGGAGAGGATCGAGACGCCCGCCCGCCGGTTCACCAGCGGGCCCTCCTTGGCCACCAGGTTCATCCCGTCGAACATCGCGTTGACCAGCAGCACGTCGTAGGAGCGGTAGCTGGCCATCGCCTCGGCGAGGTTGTCGCGCAGCTTGAGCTGGATCGGCATCCAGTCCGGCGAGCCGTGGCGCAGGTTGACTACCGCGACCATCGCCTCGATCCGCTGCAGGTACTCGGCGTACTCCGGCACGTCGGTACGCGAGGGCATCAGCTGGGCGATGAACGAGACCCGCTCGAGGAACTCCGGGTGCTGCTCGAGGAAGAGGTCGTAGGCGGCAAAGCCCCGCAGCACGTTCTTGGAGAGGTCGGCGCGGTCGACGCGGGTGATCAGGAACTCGCGGCGGTGGCGGTCGAGCACGGCCTCGTACTCCAGCGTTTCGGGCGAGTCGGCGACCCGCTCGGTGGCGCCGGCGTCGATCGGCAGCGGATACGCGCGGACCCACACGTCACGGCCCTCCAGGTGGACGATTCCCTCGTCGAAGTCGACGTCCAGGCCGAGCAGGTCACGGCAGCACTGCAGGAAGTTGCGGCGGTAGGCCTCGGTGTGCAGGCCGACGATGTCGTTGGCCAGGAGCCCGTGGTAGATCTCGTCGCGGATCCAGGTGGGCAGCACCCGCCAGGCGTCCGACTGCGGCCAGGGGATGTGGATGAAGTGGGTCAGGAAGGCGTCGGGCCGCGCCGCCCGCACCAGGGCCGGGAGCGTGTAGAGGTGGTAGTCGTGGATCATCACGATCGCCTCCTCCTGCTCGGCGATCTCGTCGACCACCGCCTCGGCCAGGTCCCGGTTGACCACGTTGTAGCCCTCGCTGAAGGCGTCGATCTCGTTCTGGCGCACGTCCGGGGCGTTGGAGAGGTCCCAGAGGTAGTGCTGGATGAACCAGAGCATCGGGTTGGCGAAGATGTTGTAGAAGCGGTCGTAGGCGACCGGGTCGCTGGCCACCAGCCGGATCTCGTACTCGCCGCCGCCGGGCGCCTCCACGGTGATCGGCTTGCCGCCGGCCGCCTCGGCCACCGCCACGTCGCCCTCGCTCATCGCGCTGGCCACCCAGACCGCGTCGCGGTGCGAGGCCAGGCCGGTCAGCGCCGTAACCAGGCCGCCGCCGCCGCGGGTGGGCACGCCGTCGTCGCCGAAGGTGACCGGGCCCCGGTTGGAGACCAGGACGAAGGGGGAGTGCTGCACGGGGCGAGCCTATCCGGCGGCCGGCCCGGCCGCCGGTGCCGGAATTGCCGCGAAGGCGCTCATGCCGCGTCCTCCCGGAACCGGTAGCCGACGCCGCGCACCGTCTGCACGTACTCCGGCGAGGCCGGCTCGGGCTCGACCTTCTCGCGCAGGTTGCGGATGTGGACGTCGACCGTTCGCGGGTCGCGGTAGTCGCTGGCGCCCCAGACCTGGCCCAGCAGCTGGTCGCGGGCCCAGACCCGGCCCGGGCTGGAGGCCATGGCCAGCAGGAGCTCGAATTCGGCGAAGGTCAGCTGCGCCGGCCGGCCGCCGACGGTCACCGCCCGGCGCAGCGGGTCGATCCGCATCTCCCCGTGCTCGATCACGCCGGCGCCGGGGCCGCCCTGGGCGCCGGCCGCTCGCGGCCGCCGCAGCAGCGCCCCGATCCGGCTGCGCAGCTCGCGCGCCGAGAGGGGGGTGCTGACGAACTCGTCGGCGCCGGCGTCAAGGGTGGCCACGACCTCGTCCTCGCCCGCTCCCGCGCCGAGCGCGAGGATCGCCACCGGGCCGGCGCTGCGCAGGCGCCGGCAGAGCGCCGGCCCGTCCAGGCCGGGGGCCAGCGGGTCGATCACCACCAGGTCGAAAGGAGCCTCGCCGAAGCGCTCCACCGCCTCGGTCTCACCCGACGCGCCGACGGTCTCGAAGCCGTCGTGGCGGACCAGCGGGGCCAGCAGCTTTCGCACCGACTCCCCGTCGTCCACGATAAGGATGCGCGGCGCGTGGTCGGACATCGGTGATTCAGAGGCTAGGCGCTTTAACCTCCCCGGGAGGCAATGCTTGACCCGCGCATCTATCGCGGGGCGCTCCTGGTGGCGCTCTTCGCGGTCATAGTCGTCGCCTTCTCGCTGGAGAACCGTCCCGAGCCGATCCGTTCGGTCCAGGCGCCGGTCGCCTTCGACGGCGAGCGCGCCGCGCGCCTGCTCGACCGCCTGGTCACCGAATTCCCCAGCCGGCGTCCGGGGAGCGTCGGCGACGACGCCCTGGCCCGCCGCGTCGGCGCCGAGCTTCGGGCAGCGCTGCCCGGCGTGGCCGTCTCGCGCCGGCCGGTCGAGGGGGCCCGCACCGTCGACGGGCGCCGCGACCTGGTCAACGTGGAGGCCACCCAGCCCGGCTCCTCGCCAGGCGCGGGGATCGTGGTCGTCGCCGGCCGCGACGCCCTCCAGCGCGGCTCGCCGGCGGCGCTCTCGGGAACCGCGGCCCTCATCGAGCTGGCGCGCGCCGCCTCGGTCGCCCGGCCGAAGCGGAGCATCACCTTCGCCTCGGTCAGCGGCTTCACCGGCGGGCAGGCCGGGATCGCCGACCTGACCTCACGGATAGAGGAGCCGGTCGACGCGATCCTCGTCCTGGGCGACATGGCCGGGCCGCCCCAGGGCGGCCGGCTGGTCGCCGGGTGGTCGCAGGGGCCCGGCTCGGCGCCGCTGGACCTCCAGCGCACCGTGGCCACCGCCCTGCGGGTCGAGTCGGGCCTGAAGGCCGACGTTCCCTACGCCCGCAGCCAGCTGGTCCGTTACGCCTTCCCGTTCACCGTCGGGGCGCAGGGGCCGCCGAACGGGGATTCGGTGCCCGCCGTGCTGCTCTCGGCCAGCGGCGAGCTCGCGCCGGCTGCCTCGGCGCCGGTATCCCCGGCCCGCCTGCAGCGCTTCGGCCGCGCCGCGCTGCGCTCGATAACCGCGCTCGACGCCGGGCCGCCGGTCTCCGCCACGCCGCAGACCGACCTGCAGGCGGTCCGCAAGGTCATCCCCTCGTGGGCGGTCCGCCTGCTGGTTATCGCCCTGCTCTTCCCGGCCCTGGTCACCGCGCTGGACGCCGCCGCCCGCCTGCGCCGTGAGCGCTCGCCGGTGGGCCGCTGGCTGGCGTGGCTGGCCGTGCTGGCCCTGCCGTTCGCGCTGGCCGGCCTCTTCCTGCGCCTGCTGGGGCTGCTCGGCTTCCTGAACGGCACGCGGCCCCCGGCGCCGCCGGGGTCGGTGCCGCTCGACGGTGCCGGCATCGGCGCGCTGATCTGCGTGATCGCGCTCGCCGTCCTGGTCGCCCTCTTCCTGCGTCCGGCGCTCGAGCGGCGCCTGGGGCTCGGGGCCGGCCGCGAGGCGCCGGGGGCGACGCTGGTGCCGGCACTGGTGGCCTGCGTCGGCGGGCTGGTGGCCTGGATCTTCAACCCGTACGCCGCCCTCTTCCTCGTCCTGCCCGCCCACGTCTGGCTGCTGGTCTGCGTGCGCGACGTGCGCGTGCCGCGCGGCCCGGCGGTGGCGCTGGTTCTCCTTTCCGTGCTCCCCTTCCTGCTCGCCGCCTTCGTGCTGGCCGGCCAGCTCTCCGAGCCGGTCTGGGAGCTGCCCTGGACCCTCGCGCTCGGCCTGGCCGGCGGAACGCCGTGGCCGCTGGTGATGCTCGGCTGGTCGCTGGTGGCCGGCGCGGCCTGCGGCGCCCTGGTGCTCGCGTGGGGCAGCCGGGGTCCCGACCGCAGGGTCACCGTCCGCGGGCCGGTCGGCTACGCCGGCCCGGGCTCGCTGGGCGGCACCCCTTCGGCGCGGCGCTGAGGGCGCTCAGCCGATCGGGTGCTCGTAGCCGCGCAGCTCCCGCGGCCGGCCGTCGGGCCCCGTGAAGGCGATTCCCTCGCCGGCCGGGAGCACGGTGCCCACGCGGGTAAAGCCCGGCGGCTCGGGCGCCTCGGGCGGCAGGGCGGCGAGCAGCTCGAAGTCCTCGCCTCCGGTGGCGGCCAGGACGAGCGGGTCCTCGCCCAGCCCGGCGGCGACCTCGGCCACGCCCGGGGCGACGGGGAGGGCGTCGAGCTCGATCCTCGCCCCGGCCTCGCTGGCCGCGCAGAGGTGGACGGCGTCGGTGGCCAGCCCGTCGGACAGGTCGATCAGTGCGCGTGCCCCGGCCTCCCTCGCCACCGCAGCGGCGTCGAACCGCGGCTCGGGGCGCCGGTGGGCGGCGGCCAGCGCCTCGTCCCACGGCTCTCCGGCCGTCGCCCGCCCGGTGATAACCGCCAGGCCGGCCGCGGCGGCCCCCAGCGGGCCGCTGACCCACAGCCCGTCGCCCTCCCGGGCGCCGTCGCGGCCGATCAGCTCGTCGGCGCTGTCGGCCCAGCCGACCGCGGTGACGGTGCAGAAGAGGGTCGGCGAGGCGACCAGGTCGCCGCCGGCGACCGACACTCCGTACCGGGCCGCCATTCCCTCCAGGCCGGCGGCCAGCTCGAGCACGTCGGCGGCGCCCATCCGCTCGGGCACCCCGACCGCCACGTAGGCCTCGCCGGGGTCGGCGCCCATCGCCGCGATGTCCGAGAGGCTGGCCGCCATGGCCCGGTGGCCGATGTCGGCGAAGCCCATCGTCGGCGGACCCAGGCGGAAGTGGACGCCCTCGACCAGCGCGTCGACCCCGGTCACTGCGAAGCCGCGTGCGCGGACCACCGCGGCGTCGTCCCCGATCCAGCGCACCACGCGGTCCGAGCGCGGCTCCATCAGCTCCTCGAAGGCCGCGATCAGGGAGAGCTCGCCCACCGGCGACCGCCGATCAGCGGTGGCGGTAGACGATCCGCGCGCGATCGAGGTCGTACGGGGAGAGCTCGACCCGGACCCGGTCGCCGGGGAGGATCCGGATCCGGTAGCGGCGCATCTTGCCGGCCACGTGGCCCAGGACGGTGTGCCCGTTGTCGAGCTTCACCCGGAACATCGCGTTGGGCAGCGCCTCGACGACGTCACCCTCGAATTCGACCTTTTCCTCTTTGGCCATCGGGCCGGACCGTAGCAGCCGGGAGGGCCGTTACTGGGGCGCCACGCCGCCGCTGTCCGGGTCCACCGGGGGCGCCGGCTCGGGCGCGGGCGAAGGCTTGGGGGAAGGCTTCGGCGAAGGCTTGGGAGACGGCTTGGGCGCCGGCTGCGGCGGGCTCTCGTACTGGTTGCCCGGGTACTTGCCATCGCCCCCGCCGCCGCGGTTCTTCTTCTTGTCCTTCTTGTCCTTCTTGAGTTCTTCCTCGTTATCGACCGACTTGCCCGGCGCACCCTGGGTGAAGTAGAAGCCGGAGAAGTCCTGGCCGACGAACGGCACCTTTGGCTCGGGGAACTCCTTGCACGGGCGCCCGTTCATCGCCACGACCATGAAGTCGCGGAAGATCGAGGCCGGGGCCTGGCCGCCGGACATGCCGCCCATGGAGATGTTGGCGTCCGGGTAGCCAACCCAGACCGTGGTGTTGAGCGAGGTGGTGAAGCCGCCGAACCAGGCGTCGGTCGAGTTGTCGGTGGTGCCGGTCTTGCCGGCGGTCGGGCAGCCGAGCGCGGCGCCGGTTCCGGTCCCGCCCTGGACGTTGGCCTCCATCGCCTTGATCGCCTCGAAGGTCTCGCCGTCGGTGAACTCCTTCACCTTTCCGGGCCGGCCCAGCGAGCGGTCGACGGTGCCGTCGGGCAGGACGACCTTGGTGATCGCCACCGGCTTGACCCGCCAGCCGCCGTTGTTGATCGTCGCGTAGGCGCGCGTCATCTCCAGCGGGGAGACGCCGGTCCGCAGGCCGCCCAGGCCCTCGGCCGGGTAGGCGTCGAGCTTGCTGGTGATTCCCATGTCGTAGGCCGCCTGGCGAACCTCCTCGGGGCCCACGTCGAGGTCGAGCTGCTGGAAGACCGTGTTGTCGGACTTAACGAGGGCCTCGAAGACCGACATGGTGCCGCCGTAGGACCCGCTGTAGGTCTTGACGTCGATCTTGGCGCCGGTGCCCTCATCGGTGAAGTTGAGCGGCTTGGATTCGTAGGTCGTCTTGTTGATGTCCACGCCCTGTCGCAGGGCGGCCATCATCACCATCACCTTGAAGGTCGAGCCGGGCTGGCGCTGGCCCTGGGCGGCGAGGTTGAACTTGGTGGCGCTGTAGTCGCCGGAGGAGGCCATCGCCTTGATCTCGCCGGTCTTGGGATCCATGCTCACCACGGCGCCCGAGGGGCCGCCGGCGCCCAGGTTGTTGGCGATTGCCCGGCGCGCCTCGTCCTGGAGGCGCAGGTTCACCGTGGTGTAGACCTTCAGCCCGCCGGCCCGGACCCGCTCGGCGCCGTACTTGCGGATCAGCTCCTCGCGGACGTAGTCGAAGAAGAAGCCCTCGCGGCGCTGGGCGTAGTAGCTGTTGGCCTTGACCCCGAGCGGCTGGCCCTTGGCGGCGGCTGCCTTCTCCGGGGTGATGTAGCCCTGGGCGGCCATGCGGTTTAGGACCTCGTTGCGCCGGGCGCGGGCGACCTTGGCGTCGGTGAACGGGTTGTACTCCGACGGCGCCTGGGGAAGCCCGGCCAGCAGTGCCGACTGGGCGAGGGTCAGCCGCCGGGCCGGCTTGCCGAAGAAGACCCGCGAGGCCGCCTCGACCCCGACCGCGGTCTGCCCGCCGACCGTTCCGTAGGGAACGTTGTTGAGGTACTCGGTGAGGATCCAGCGCTTGCCCTGCGGGCCGGGGTGGTCGGCCTCGAGCTCGGTGGCGAGCTTGGCCTCGCGGACCTTGCGCTTGAGGGTGCGCTCCCGGGTGCCCGGGTAGAGGTTGCGGACCAGCTGCATGGTGAGGGTCGAGCCGCCCTGGACGGTCTTCCCGCTGGAGGCGTTCTCGACGGCGGCGCGGACCACGCCGCCAGCGTCAACGCCGCGGTGCTGGTAGAAGCGGCGGTCCTCGACGGCGACGGTGGCGTCGCGCATCGTCTGGGGCATCTTGCTGGCGGCGACCGGCGTTCGCAGCACGTCGCCCTGGATGAAGCCCAGCCGGGTTCCGTCTGCGGTGTAGACGGTGGAGGTCGCTCCCTGCGGCGTTGGCTTGAGGCGCTCGAGTCCCGGGGTGTCGGCGGCGACGGTGGCCAGGTAGCCCACGCCACCGAGCACGGCGACGAAGGCGACCGCGGCGCCCACTGCGAGCAGCGCAAAGATCGCCCGCCCGGCTCCGGCCTGGCTGCGACGTCGGCGTAGCTGTCGGCTGCGTCTTGACACGTAAAAGGGGTTTCCCGGCCGGGACTGGCGGTCCTTCCGTGGACCGCCCCAAACCCTGGCCGAAGGCCAATTCTAGTGGCTGCCGGCGAGCCGGATACCCGATTCGCGCAGCGTTCTCAGCGCTTCGACCCGCAGGCGGGCCTCGGCATCTCCGCGCTCTTCGGGAGTGACCGGCTCGCCGGTCAGGCGCAGCTGGATCCCCTCCGGCACCGCCCGCGCGACCAGCCCCGATCGCACCGCCGGCAGCGCCCCGAGCCGCTCCAGCGCGAGGGTCTCGTCGGCGCCCGGCTCGATCCAGACGCTGGCGTCGGGGGCCACCAGCGGGCGGCCGATCGAGTCGTTGCCGATCGCCTGGGTCATCAGCACCTGGTTGGGGACGATCGTGCGGCCGTCGTCGGAGGTGCGCAGCCAGGTGTACATGAGGGTCAGGTCCTCGATCACTCCGGAGACCTCGTCGAGCTCCACGTAGTCGCCTACGCGGACCGGCTGGGCGACGGCCAGCGCGATCCCGGCGGCGGCGTTGGCCAGCGAGTCGCGACCGGCGAAGCCCAGCACGGCGGTGATCACCGCGCCTGAGGTGATCGCCGCCGCGGCGAGCCGGTCGAAGGAATCGAACTGCAGCAGGGCGAGGAAGACGCCTCCGGCGATCACCGCGGCGAAGACCAGCCGGCGGACCAGCCGCAGCCGGGTGCGGGCGCCGGGGTCGAGCTCGCCCTGGCCGTCGCCGCGGGAGTGCAGTCGCTTCTCGGTCGCCCCGAGCAGCCGGCCGATCACCCACGCCAGCAGGAAGGCAAGAACGATGGTCAGGGCGGCGGCGCCGATCCGCGTCCACTCAACCGCCGCGTACGGGAGGATCAGCCCCATGGAGGCGCAAGCTACCCGCGCGTCCGGCGGTTGGGCGGCCGCGGCGCGGGCCGCCGCCCAGGCCCTGGTGGCCTCCCGGCTGCTGGTCTTTGCCGCCGGCGTGGCCGGCGCTGCGGCGCTGCGGCCGTGGTCGGGCCGCGAGCTTGACTTCGACCCGTGGGGGCTGGTCCCGGACAGCGTCCTGGTCGGCCCGCTGGCCCGCTGGGACAGCGTCTGGCTGCTCTCGGTAGCCACCGACGGCTACGGCAACGAGGCGCGGCGGACCGCCTTCTTTCCCCTCTACCCGCTGCTGACCGGCCTGGGCGGCGACCTGCTCGGCTCGCCGCTGGCCGCGGGCGTCCTGGTCTCGCTTGTCGCCCTGCTGGTCTCGCTGATGCTCGTCCACCGCCTCGCCGAGATCGAGCTGGGTCCGCGCGAGGCCGAGGTTGCCGTCTGGCTGCTGGCCCTCTTTCCCGCCTCGGTCTACCTCTCCGCCGTCTACAGCGAGTCGCTGTTCCTGGCCCTGACGCTCGGCGCAGCGCTCGCGGCCCGCACCGGGATCTGGCCGCTGGCCGGGGCGCTCGGCGGCCTGGCGGCGGCCACCCGCTCGGTGGGGATCCTCGTGCTGGTGCTGCTCGTCGGGCTCTGGCTCGACCGCCGGGCCGGGTCGCGCCGCCGGGCGGCCGACCTGGCGTGGCTGGCCCTGGTGCCACTCGGGCTCGTGGCCTACGCGCTCTGGCTCGAGCAGCGCGGCTTCGGTGCCTTCTCGTTCCTGGAGGTCCAGGCCACCTGGGGCCGCGTGACCGCCGGCCCGTGGAGCGGCGTAGCCGACGGGCTGGTGGCCGGCGGCCAGGGCCTGGGAACGCTGGTCACCACCGGTGCCGCGCCGCTGGCCGCCCACAACCTGATGCTCGCCTGCTGGCTGCTGCTCGGCGTGGCCGGCGTGGCGGGGGCGCTGCGCGTCCTGCCGTGGGCCTACGGGGTGTACATGGCGCTGATCCTGCTCGCCGCGCTCAGCTCGCCGGTCGACTGGCAGCCGCTGCTCAGCCTGCCGCGGGTGATGCTGGTCTGCTTCCCGCTCTTCCTCTGGCTCGCCTCCGTCCTGGCACCCGGCAGAATTCCCCGAATGGCCACCTACGCCGTATCGGCCCTCGCTCTGGCCACCTGGGCTGCACTCTTCTCGGCCTGGACGTGGCTGGCGTGAGCGAGCCGCTGCCCCCGGTCCTCTCGCTCGACGCGCTCGGGACGCTGCTCGAGATGCTCGACCCGTTCGAGGCGCTGGTCGAAGAGCTCGGGGCCCGCGACGTGGAGGTCACGCGCGAGGAGGTGACGCCGGCGCTGGTCGACGAGATGACCCACTACCGCGCCGGCATGCAGGGCGCCCACGACGAAGCCACCCTTCATGAGCTGCGCCTGAGCAGCACGCAGGTCCTCATGGACGGGCTGCCCGAGCGCGCCCAGGCGCTCGGGTTCGAAGAGCTCGGCGTGGCACTCTTTGCCTCGGTGCGCTTCCGGCCCTTCCCCGAGGTGCCCGGGACCCTCGCCGCCCTGCGCGACAGGGGGATCCGGACGGTGGTGGTCAGCA
>CAIKSH010000099.1 GCA_903830015.1 uncultured Solirubrobacterales bacterium
AGCACCGAGAGGAGCGCCGCGGCCAGCCACCAGGCCGAGAGCTGTCCGGCGGTTCCCTCCCAGTGGCCGCCGGCCAGGCGCTCGAAGCACCAGGCGGCCACCACCACCGCCACGGCCGCGACCAGCGCCGGTCCCAGCGGGGCGCCGAGCACCGGCACGAGCACGCTGTAGCCGGGTAGGGAATGGCCGGCCAGCCAGCCGTTCTCCCAGACCGCCGGCCCGTGGTCGCGGACCAGGCCGGCCCGGTACAGGTGCGCCGGCAGGTCGGGCGTCGGCGGCCTGACCACCAGCCAGGCGACGGCGCCCACCGCCGTGAGCATCCACGGCGCCGGGCGCGGCAACCGGCTCATCGCCCGGCGGCGGCCCGCTCCCCGGCCAGGAATCCCGCGACCGTCTCCACCAGGTCGGGCCGGTCGAGCCAGGGCCAGTGGCCGGCGTCCTCGAGGTGGACCACCTCGGCCGGGCCGCCGAGAGCCTGGGCGTAGGCATCGGCGAACGAGGGCGGGATGTACGGGTCCTGGTCGCCCCACACCACGAGCGCCGGGCAGTCCAGCCGGCCGAGGTCGCTTCCGGCCTGCGCCAGCCGCGCCGGCGGGCTGGAGCGGTAGAGCTGGAGGATCGCCCTCTGGGTGCCGAGGTCGAAGCCGTCCATCGTCTGGTCCAGGAGCTCCTCGGGCAGCGGCCCGGGCGTCACGTTGGATTCCCGCGAGATCAGCCGGAAGGTCCACTTGAAGGTCAGTCCCATCGACAGCTCCCCGAGCCCGGGGGTGCGCCAGATCCGGGCGGTGCGGTGCCAGCGGTAGCCGGGCAGGAAGGGAACGGCGTCGATGATCACCAGCCGTCGCACGCGCTCGGGGTGGCGCTGCGCCCAGGCCAGGCCGACCGCTCCCCAGTCGTGGACCACGAGGTTGACCTCGTCGAGCCGGCGCTCTTCGAGGAACCACTCGATGAACTCGGCCTGCCCGTCGATGGTGAACTCCCGGGTGCCGCGCTTGGTCGACCTTGCGAACCCGGGCAGGTCGGGCGCTATCCCGCCGGTGCGCTCGAGGAAGGGGATCCAGTCGAAGCTCCCGGTCGGCACGCCGTGGAGGTAGAGCGTCGGGGTTCCCTCCCAGGGCGCCACGCGCCAGAAGATCGGCTCGCCGTCCACGACCTCGGTCTGCTCGGTGATCTCGTGCATCGGCTGGGGCACGATACCTTCGGCCGGTGAGTGCCAGGCAGGCCACGATCGCGCGGGCGGACTGGAAGCGCCCCACGGCGCGGCGCGTAGAGACAGTTCGCCGCCGCCTGCGCGAGGCCTATGGGGTACCGGTTGCCGCCCCGCACGCCGACCCGCTCGGCGAGCTGATCCTCACCGTCCTCTCCCAGTCGACCAACGACCGCAACCGTGACGTGGCCTTCCTGCGCCTGCGCCGGCGCTTCGACAGCTGGGAGGCGGTGCGCGACGCACCGGTGGGCGAGATCGAGGAGGCGATCCGCCCCGGCGGCATCTCGAAGGTCAAGTCGCGGCGGATCAAGGCGATTCTCGAGGCGATCGGCGACGACCTCGACCTCGAGTGGATGCGCGACGCGCCGCTGGAGGATTCGCGCGAGTACCTGTGCGCCCTGCCCGGGGTGGGCCGCAAGACCGCGGCCTGCGTGCTGTGCTTCTCCTACGACCTCCCCGACGTGCCGGTTGACACCCACGTCTCGCGCGTGGCCACCCGCCTCGGGCTGCTGCGTCCCGGCGCCCCGTTCGACGAGCAGCACGACGAGATGGCCCGGATCACGCCGCCGGAGGCCGCCCTGGAGTTCCACGTGAACATGCTCAGGCACGGGCGGCGCACCTGCCACGCCCGTTCACCGGCCTGCGGGGAGTGCACGCTGCGCCGGATCTGCCCGTCCCGGATGGACAGGGCTTCCTAGATCTGCTAGACTTACGCTTAGATTTTGCGCGTCCCGTGATATAGGACGCACCAACCGAACGGCCATAAGGCCGGAAACAGCAAGGAGTCAGCAGAGAACATGGGCAAGATCATCGGAATCGACCTCGGAACGACCAACTCGTGCATGTCCGTGCTCGAGGGTGGCGAGCCGACGGTCATCGAAAGCTCCGAGGGCGGGCGCACCACCCCCTCGGTAGTCGCCTTCACCCCCGCCGGCGAGCGGCTCGTGGGCACCGTGGCCAAGCGCCAGGCGGTAACCAACCCCCAGAACACGATCTTCTCGATCAAGCGCTTCATGGGGCGCAAGGAGGGCGAGGTCAAGGAAGAGGAGTCGATCGTCCCGTACAAGGTCGTGTCCGGCCCCAACGGCGACGCCCGCGTCGAGGCGGAGGGCAAGGAGTACAGCCCGCCGGAGATCAGCGCGATGGTGCTCGGCAAGCTCAAGGCCGACGCGGAGGCCTACCTCGGCGACAC
>CAIKSH010000100.1 GCA_903830015.1 uncultured Solirubrobacterales bacterium
AATCCGCCGCCTGATCTGGGTGGTCTTCCTGCTGTTCGCGGTCAGCCTGATCACCTTCGTGATCTTCTACCTGCTGCCGACCGCCGACCCGGCGGTGCTGCGCGCCGGCCGCCAGGGCACGCCCGAGATGATCGCCAGCATCCGCCAGCAGCTCGGCCTCGACCGGCCCTGGTACGTGCAGTACGGCAAGTACATGCAGAACCTCGTGCTGCACTTCGACTTCGGCTACAGCTACCAGAACGGAACGCCGGTCCGCCAGCTGATCTTCAGCCGCCTTCCGGCCACGATCTCGGTGGGGATCGGGGCCGCGATACTCGCGCTGGCCACGGGGCTGGTGGTGGGAATCATCTCCGCCGTGCGGCCCCGCAGCAAGCTCGACCGCACGACGATGGGCGCCGCCCTGGTCGGCATCTCGGCGCCGGTCTACTGGCTCGGCCTGGTCGCCCTCTACCTCTTCTCCAGCGACATCGGCCTGATCCCGCTGCTGCCGGGTTCGGGCTCGTACGTGCCGTTCACCGAAAACCCGGCGACCTGGTTCACCGCGCTCATCATGCCGTGGGTGGTGCTGGCCGTCAGCTTCGCGGCCTTCTACTCGCGGCTGCTGCGCGGCAACCTGCGCGAGGTCCTCAGCGAGGACTACATCCGCACCGCCCGGGCCAAGGGCCTGCCGGAGCGAACCATCGTCCTCAAGCACGGCCTGCGCGCGGCGATCACCCCGATCGTCACCGTCTTCGGGCTCGACCTGGGCATCCTGCTCGGCGGCACGATCCTCGTCGAGACGGTCTTCAACATCCCGGGTATCGGGCGCCTCTCCTACGAGGCGATCGTCCGCAGCGACCTGCCGGTGATCCAGGGCACCGTCCTGCTCGGGGCGTTCTTCATCATCATCGCCAACCTCATCGTCGACATCGTCTACGCCTTCCTGGACCCGCGGGTGAGATACGAGTGAGCGCGCTCCTGGAGGTTCGCGACCTGACGGTCAGCTTCGACACCGAGGACGGCGTCGTCCACGCCGTCGACGGCATCTCCTACTCGGTCGAGCCGGGCAAGAGCCTGGGGATCGTCGGCGAGTCGGGCTCGGGCAAGACGGTCGGCACGCTCACCATCATGGGCCTAACCCGCTCGCCCAACACGACGATCGGCGGCGAGGCGCTCTTCGAGGGCGAGAACCTCTTGACGCTCGACGAGGAGCGCATGCGCGAGATCCGCGGCAACGAGATCGCGATGATCTTCCAGGACCCGCTCTCCTCGCTGCACCCCTACGTCACCATCGGCGACCAGATGGTCGAGGCGATCCGCGTCCACCGGAATGTGAGCAAGAAGGCCGCCGAGGACCGCTCGGCCGAGCTGCTCGGCATGGTCGGCATCCCCGACCCGCGCCAGCGGCTCTCGGGCCATCCCTACGAGCTCTCCGGCGGCATGCGCCAGCGCGTGATGATCGCCATGGCCCTGGCCAACGACCCGCGCCTGCTGATCGCCGACGAGCCGACCACCGCCCTGGACGTGACCGTCCAGGCCCAGATCCTCGAGCTGGTCGCCAGCCTCCAGCGCGAGACCGGCACCGCGCTGGTGATCATCACCCACGACCTCGGGGTCGTCGCCGAGGTCGCCGACGAGGTGGCGGTCATGTACGCCGGGCGGATCGTCGAGCGCGCGCCGGTCGACGAGCTCTTCGCCCGCCCCGAGCACCCCTACACCTGGGGCCTGCTCGACTCGATCCCGCGGCTCGACCGCCCGGTATCCGAGGGGCTCACCCCGATCCCCGGCCGGCCGCCGAGCCTGATCGCGCCGCCGCCCGGCTGCGCCTTCAACCCGCGCTGCGAGTTCGCGATGGACGAGTGCCTCAGCGTGATCCCGCCGCTGGAGCCCTCGCCGGCCTCCGCTGGCCACCTGGTCGCCTGCCACCTGGAGCCCAGGAAGCGGGAGCGCAGGCGATGAGCGACCCGCTGGTAAAGGTCACCGACCTGCAGATGTACTTCCCGCTCACCCGCGGGATCATCTTCCAGCGCCAGTACGGCGCCGTCCGGGCCGTCGACGGGATCTCCTTCGAGGTCGCCCCCGGCGAGACGCTGGGCATCGTCGGTGAGTCGGGCTGCGGGAAGAGCACCACCGGGCGCTGCCTGCTGCGGCTGCTCGAGCCGACCGGCGGCAGCGTCGAGTTCGACGGCGTCGACGTAACCCACCGGGACCGCCGCGGCCTGGCCGACCTGCGCCGCAACGCCCAGATGGTCTTCCAGGACCCGTACTCCTCGCTCAACCCGCGCAAGACGGTCGGCGCGATCATCGCCGAGCCGTTCGTCATCCACCGGATGGCCCGCGAGGGCGACGAGCGCAAGCGCGAGGTCCGCGAGCTGATGGATCGCGTCGGGCTCAACCCCGAGCACTACAACCGCTACCCGCACCAGTTCTCCGGCGGCCAGCGCCAGCGGATCGGGATCGCCCGCGCCATCGCGCTGAAGCCGAAGCTGATCGTCGCCGACGAGCCGGTCTCCGCCCTGGACGTCTCGATCCAGGCGCAGATCATCAACCTGCTCGAGGAGCTGCGCAGCGAGCTGGGCCTCACCCTCGTGGTGATCTCCCACGACCTCAGCGTCGTGCGGCAGATGTGCGACCGGATCGCGGTGATGTACCTCGGGCGGATCGTGGAGAGCGCTGCCGCCCAGCGCGTGTTCGACGAGCCGCGGCACCCCTACACCGGGGCGCTGCTCAGCGCCGTGCCGGTCCCCGACCCGCGGATCGCCCGCGCCGGCGAGCGCGAGGTGCTCTCCGGCGACGTTCCCTCACCGACCGCGCCGCCTCCCGGCTGCCGCTTTCACCCGCGCTGCCCGGAGGCCCAGGCCAGGTGCGCCACCGACGAGCCGCAGCTGCGCGAGCTGGACGGCGGCACCCTGGCTGCCTGCCACTTCCCGCTCGCCCCCGGCGCGATGGCCGGGGACGGCGTGGACACCGATTAGCTGACGGCCTCCCACCAATCGTCACGAAACCTCGCCAATCGCCTCCAACTTGCGTTGAACGCACCTGAGGTTGAGGCCGGGTCGATGACGATCGGGCGATGGAGGGAGGTGGCGAGGGCCGCGAGCAGCTTGCCTGGATTCAGTACCGGTCGGCGAGTGGAAGGGAACCGGTAGCCAGGTTCATCGGCGGCCTGGACCGGCAGGACGCCATCGCCATCCGAGCCGAAATGGAGAAGGTCGCCACCGTCGGAAGAGCGGCAGCCCGGCACCTGCGGGGGGATCTCTACGAGGTGCGGGCGAGCGGCCGGGATGCCCGGTTTCGAGTGGTGTTCGCCTCGGCCGGAGCCGGGCGCCTCGTTGCGCTGGCGGCGTTCAAGAAGACATCCCGGCGCACGCCCCGTCAGGTCATGGGTCTGGCCGAGCGTCGCCTTCGGGAGTTTCGCCAGCGCGGCGGAGGTTGACATATATAGCGTAGATAAGATAGCGTCAGAGATATGAAGCGGCAGCGGAAAGTGAGCGGCCCAGGCCGCCAGTCGGACGGCGACCTCCTTGCCGAGCTCGATCGGGAGCTGGGCCGGGATGACCCGGAGTACCCGCAGCGCCTGCGGGAGGCGATGGAGCGCCGGGCGATACTTGACGAGCTCGCTGCGTGCCGTCGTGGCCGGGGACTAACTCAGACCGCGGTTGCTGCGGCGATGGAAACCTCGCAGTCCTCGATCGCCCGACTCGAGACCGAGGCTTACGAACCGCTGCTTTCGACGGTGCAGCGCTTCGCCTCGGCAGTCGGGATGAGGCTCGAGCTCCGGCTTGTTGAGGAGAGCCTGGCCAGCGGCGACCCCGAAGGGCGCTCGTCCGGGCGCCGGCGGGCCCCCGCTCAGTCCTCTTCGTAGAGCGACTCGCGCGCGACCTCGCGGCCGCGGGCGTCGAAGCAGCCGATCTCCAGCGAGTCGCCGCGGTAGTCGTCAGGCGCCAGGAGGGTGAAGAGACCGGCCTCGCTCAGCTCGCACTGGTCCACGCACAGGCCGGCCAGCTCGCCGGTGGCGATCGCCGCCCCGCGCACCAGCGGGCGGCCCCAGACCAGGGTCATCGCCGCCTCCTTGCCGGTCTCCCCGCGCCAGCTGCCGACCACCTCCTCGCAGAGGTCCACCTGCCAGTCCGGGTTGCCGTCGGCGGTCTCCGTGGTCGCGCTCGCTCGCCGATCGCAGATTTCCGGCTCGCCTCCCTCCGGCCTCTCCCAGGCCAGGAAGCCGAACAGCTCGAGTCCGCTGGTGGTCGATGCGGTGGCCGGCAGGTATACGCGCCCGTTCCAGGTGCGGTCCGGGTACCAGTTGATCTCGCCGATCTCGCCGAGCTCCTGGCCCTCGTCGAGCTCCACCCCCTGGCCGGCGGCCAGGAACTCCTCGCGCAGCCGTTCGGCCCAGCGGCCGCCGGGCTCGGCCTCGTGCGGTGGTTCGGCGGCAAAGCGGGGAACCAGGCGATCTTCGGGCGGCATGCGGGGAACCTAGCGCCCGGCCGGTTAGCGGCGAATCGCGAAGTCCAGCGCGAACGCGGCGGCCAGGCAGGCCGCGCCGGCGCCGAAGAGCAGCGGGTAGCCGATTCCGCCTTCGCCGAAGCGGTCCAGCAGGTACGAGGTGCCGAAGGCGGCGATCGCCTGGCCCACCGCGAAGGCCGCGGTCGTTGCCCCCCAGAGGGCGCGGTGGGCGTCGACGTTGCCCTCGGATATCTGCTGGCTGCGCAGCAGGAAGGCGGCCACCATCCCCGGCATCCCGAGGCCGGCCAGGAAGCTGGCGGCGCCCAGGAAGGCGGTCGACTCACCCATCAGTAGCAGCACGCACGAGACCAGCTGCACGATGATCCCGGCCCGCAGGGTGGTCCGCAGGCCGATCTTCCCGGTGGCAAAGGTGTAGAGCACCGGCCCGGCCAGCGAGCCGAGCCCGTAGACGAGCAGGTAGTGGGAGGCGTCGGTAACCCCGAGACCCACGTCGCGGGCGATGTAGTCCACGAGGAAGACCATCTGCGGCACCACGCCGATCGAGACCAGCCCGTACTGCAGGGGAAGCAGCCGCCCTTCGGGGGGCTTCTCGCCGGAGGGCAGGGGTGGTGCCGGCGGCGAGGGCGGCCACAGTCCCCAGGTGGCGGCCGTCGTCAGGAGGGCAAGCGCGCCCAGCACCACCCAGGCGAGGCTGACGCTGTCGTCGATCAGCACCGGCATGATCGCGCCGGCGAAGATGATCCCGACGGTGATCCCGTAGAGCAGCGTCTCCCCGATCAGCGGCCGACGCTTTTCGGCCACGTAGGCCAGGATCGTCGGCCCGGACAGCGCCATTAGGATTCCCCCCGTCACGCCGGAGACCACGCGCCAGCCGAAAAACCACGCGAAGGGAAGCGAGTTGTCGGCGCAGGCAAAGAACGAG
>CAIKSH010000101.1 GCA_903830015.1 uncultured Solirubrobacterales bacterium
CGGATCAAGACCACCGAGGCGAAGGCCAAGGCGGTCAAGCCGGAGATCGAGCAGCTGATCACGCTGGCCAAGACCGACGACCTCCATTCCCGCCGCAAGGCGCTGGCCGCGCTGGGCCAGGACAAGTTCGCGGTGCACAAGCTGTTCGTCGAGATCGCCCCGCGCTACGCCGACCGTCCCGGCGGCTACACCCGGATCCTCAAGCTCGGACCGCGGCGCAGCGACTCGACCGAGATGGTCTTCATCGAGCTCGTCTGAGCGTTTCCGGACCCACCGGCGACCGGCCGGGCTCCCTATATCGTGGGCAGCGCCGATGAAGGTCCTGCTTACCAACGACGACGGAATCGAGGCCGAGGGCCTGCAGGCCCTCCGGCGGGAGCTGGCTTCCCTTCCCGGCGTCGAGCTCGAGGTGATCGCCCCGGACGGCAACCGGTCGGCGATGGCCCGGATGATCACCACCCACCGGCCGCTCTGGCTGGAGGAGGTCCCGTTCGAGGACGGCTCGGTCGGCTACGCGACCGACGGCACTCCCGTGGACTGCGTCCGCTTTGCCCAGCTCGGCGTGATCGACGGCTTCGTGCCCGAGCTGATCGTCTCCGGCATCAACCACGGCTCCAACCTCGGGGACGACGTCACCTACTCGGGCACCGTCGCCGCCGCGCTGGAGGGAATCGTCCTGGGGATCCCGGCGGTCGCCGTCTCCCAGCAGTCGACGCTGCGCGAGATGGACTTCCGCATGGGGCGCCACTTCGATTTCGAGGCCGGCGCTCGCTTCACGGCCGGCCTGGTCGACGGGATCGGGCGGATCCCGCTCCCGGAGGGAACGCTGCTCAACGTGAACGTCCCCGGAGGCGAGCCGCTCGGAGTCGTCGCCACGAGCCTGGGCAAGCGCATCTACCGCGACCACCTGACGCTCGAGCACGACGCCGGTGACGGGCGCCGGCGGTACCTGATCTACGGGGCCGACCACGGGTTCGAGGACGAGGCGGGCACCGACCTTGCCGCCGTCGCGGAGGGGATGATCTCGGTCACCCCGCTGCACTTCGACCTCACCTACGTGGACGGCATCCAGCAACTCAGCGACAGCGAGCTCGGGCGGCTGCTCCGGCCGGCCGCCCCTGAATCCGGGTGAGCGCCCCGAAGAAGCGGGCCCAGGAGCTCCGCAAGGAGATCCGCCGCCACAACGAGCTCTACTACCTCGCCGACGACCCGGAGATCGCCGACGACGAGTACGACGCCCTGCTCGACGAGCTGCGGGCGATCGAGCGCGACAACCCGGAGCTGGTGACCCCCGATTCGCCGACCCAGCGGGTCGGCGCCGAGCCGGTGAGCGCGCTCGACAAGGTTCGCCACCCCGAGCCGATGTTCTCGCTGGCCAACGCCCGCAACGCCGAGGAGCTCGATGCCTGGGCGGCCCGGATGCGCAACCACCTGGCCCGCGAGGGGATCGACCAGAAGGAGTTCGAGTATGTCTGCGAGCCCAAGGTCGACGGCCTGGCCATCTCGATCCTCTACCGCGACGGCGTGCTCGAGCGCGGGGCGACCCGCGGCAACGGCGAGGTCGGGGAGGACGTAACCCACAACCTCAGGACGATCCCGACCGTGCCGCTCTCGATCGAGGGCGTCAAGGGCCTGCTCGAGGTCAGGGGCGAGGTCTACATGTCGCTGCGCGACTTCACCGAGCTCAACGAGCGCCGGGCCGAGGCGGGTGAGCCGACCTTCATGAACCCCCGCAACGCGGCCGCCGGGACGATCCGCCAGCTCGATCCCCGGCTGGCCGCCGAGCGCCCGCTCTCCCTCTGGGCCTACGGGATAGGCGCGTCGGAGAACCTGAAGCTGGAGAGCCAGTGGGAGACGCTCGAGTGGCTCAGGGAGAAGGGCTTCCCGGTCAACGGCGACATCGAGCGGGCCCGCGGGGAGAAGAAGGTGATCGCACTCTGCGAACGGTGGGGGGAGAACCGCGGCAACCTCGATTTCGAGATCGACGGAGTCGTCGTGAAGGTCGACGACTTCGAGCTCCAGCGCCGGCTCGGGGTCGTCGGGCGCGACCCGCGCTGGGCGATCGCATGGAAGTTCCCGCCGACGACGAAGGTGACCACGCTCAACTCGGTCGAGTGGAACGTCGGCAAGTTCGGCGACCTCCATCCCGCGGCGATGCTCGAGCCGGTCCACGTTGGCGGCGTGACCGTCTCGATGGCCACGCTGCACAACGAGGAGGACGTCGTGCGCAAGGACCTGCGCGTCGGCGACGAGGTGATCGTCCTGCGCGCCGGCGACGTGATCCCGCAGGTGGTCTCTCCGGCCCCGCACGCCGCCGGGAAGAAGGGTCGCTCCCGGCCGGTAAGGCCGCCGAAGAAGTGCCCGGCCTGCGGCACGGCAACGGTCAAGCCGGAGGATTCGGTCTTCACCAAGTGCCCGAACGCCGACTGCCCGGGCCGGCGCCGCCAGCTGCTGCAGCACTTCGTCTCACGCGGGGCGATGGACATCGACGGCCTCGGGGACAAGCACGTCGACACGCTCCTCGAGGAAGGAATGATCGAGACGGCCGGCGATCTCTACCGGCTCACCGTCGATCAGCTGGCCGGGCTGGAGGGAATGGGAGAGCTCTCGGCCAGCCACCTGGTGGCGTCGCTGGAAGAGTCGAAGGAGCGGCCGTTTGCCCGCGTCCTCTTTGCCCTGGGGATCGAGGGCGTGGGGGAGGTCAACGGCCGTAACCTCGCCCAGCGCTTCCGCACGGTCGACGCGCTGATGGAGGCCGGCGAGGACGAGATCGCGCAGACCCCGGGCATCGGGCCGATCGTCGCCGCCCAGATCCACGGCACGCTGGCCACGCCGCGTATGAAGGCCCTGATCGCCGACCTGAAGGAGATCGGCCTGACCTTCGAGGAGGAGGGCCCGCCGCCCGGGGAGGGTCCGCTGGCTGACACGACCTTCGTCCTCACCGGAACGCTCCCCGGCCTGACCCGCGAGCAGGCCACGGCGAAGATCATTGCCGCCGGCGGCCGGGTCACCTCCTCGGTCTCGAAGAAGACCGATTACCTGCTCGCCGGCGACTCGCCGGGCTCCAAGGCCGAGAAGGCCGAACGCCTCGGGGTCAAGGTGATCGGGGAGAAGGAGCTGCTCGGGATGCTGGACGGCTAGCTGCCGTCGTAGCGGGCGATTCCCCGAACGACCGTGTCCTGGAGGGCGCGCCCGCGGTCCGGGGAAAGGCCGTTCATCATCAGGACGAAGGCGACGGTATCCCCGGAGGCGGTGCGGCAGAGCCCGGCGAGGGTGCTCACGTCGCTCAGGGTGCCGGTCTTGGCCCGGCAGCGGCCGGCGGCGGCCGTGCCCCGCATGCGGGAAGCCAGGGTGCCGCTCTGCCCGGCGACGGCGAGCGACCGCTCGAAGGCCGTTGAGGTGGGGCCGCCGCGCATGCCGGCCAGGAGCTTCATCACCTCGGCCGGAGAGGTCGCGTTGGAGCGCGAGAGCCCCGATCCGTCGACGATCCGGGGCGTGGCGCCGAAGCCGGTGGCCACCCTGCGGGCCACCGCTGCGCCGGCGGCCGTGGTGCCGCTCCGGCCAAAGCGAGCGCCGAGCTCCTTGAGCAGCGTCTCGGCCATGAAGTTGTCCGAGGGGACGTTGATCAGCCGGGCCAGCTCGGCGACGGTCGGCGAGCTGACCCGGGCCACTCGCCGGGCCCCGGCAGGAGCCTGGCCGGTCCGCGTGCGGCTGAGGATCCGCACGCCCCGGGCGCGGAGCGCCGACCGGAAGGCCCGGGCGGCCGAAAGGCCCGGGCCGCCCTTGCCCCAGCCCCGGGAGAGGGCGAGCGCCCCGATCGAGCCGCCCAGCCACGGGCTGTAGCCCCAGCCCGAACCGCCGCGCCGCGCGTCGAAGCGGCTCTCGTCGCCGACTACCGAGCCGGTCACGACCGTCAGGCCGGAGGAGCTCACCTGGCCGGCGAGCGCCCCGACGTCCGACGGGCCAAGGGTTGGGTCGCCGCCGCCGAGGATGAAGAGGTCGCCGTCCAGGCGGCCCTCGGCGTCGACCGTCCCGGCCGCCACCACGTCGGTGTTCAGCCTCGTTCGCGGGCCCATCCGGCGCAGGGCGGCAGCGGTGGTGTAGAGCTTCTCCACCGAGGCCGGAATGCGGTCGCGGCCGGAGCGCAGCTCGAAGAGGACCTCGCCGGTCGTGAAGTCGCGGATCAGGGCGCCGCTGCGCGGCCCGGCCTTCCGCATGGCCTTGCCGGCCTTGGCGGCCAGCCGTTCCCGGCTCACGGCCTGGGCGCCGGCGGGGAGAGCCAGCGCCAGCGCCAGCGCGGCGGCGACGGCGCTGCGGAGCCGCCTGTGCGGGACATTCGGCACCCGCTCGAAGCTAGACGCGAGGGGCTGCCGTTGGTGCCATTTGCCTTTCAGGCCCGCCGCCCAGGCCGGGATTTGGGCGCCCCGGACGCCGTTCACATGCCTAGAATGGGCATTGATGGGCGACGTCGTGAAGCTCGATCCCGCGCCGAAGATGGAAAGTCCCCGGCGGCGCTCGCCCCGAAACGACCGCGTGGCCCTGGTACTGGGCGGCGGCGGCCTTACCGGCGGCGTCTACGAGATCGGCGCCCTCAGGGCCCTCGACCTGCTCGCCGTCAACCGCAGCATCAACGACCTCGACATCTACGTCGGCACGAGCGCCGGTTCGTTCGTGGCGGCCCTGACCGCCAACGGTGTCACGCCGGCCGAGATGATGCAGGTGATCAACGGCCGCGGAGATGGCCCGTTCCGGGACGTCGGCGTGGGTACGGCGATGCGACCCAACTTCCTCGAGTTCGCCCGGACCGGCGCTCTCTTCCCGCTGCGGCTCGCCCGGCTGGCCGCCGAGCTGGTCCCCCGGATCGGCGAGGTGTCGGCCATGGACATCGTTCTCGGGCTCGGCGAGGACCTTCCCTCCGGCATCTACAGCGGGCGAAACCTGGAGAGGTACCTGGAGGAGATCCTCAGCGACCCCGAGCGAACCAACGACTTCCGCGCACTGGGCCGCGAGCTCTACGTGACCGCTACCGACCTCGACGTCTGCGAGCGGATCGTCTTCGGCTCGGAGGGCTGGGACGACACCCCGATCTCGCGTGCCGTACGGGCCTCGACCGCCCTGCCGATGCTCTACAAGCCGGTCCGCGTGGGCGACCGTGAGCTGGTCGACGGCGGCATCATCTCCACCACGAACATCGACGTCGCCGTGGCCGCCGGCGCCACGCTGATCATCGTTGTCAATCCGCTCGTGCCCTACGTCGGCGACCATGACCGAAGCCGCCCCGACGTTCCGGGGGCCCGGCCGAGCCACATCAGCGACATGGGTCTCGCCCAGATCGGCTACCAGTCCTTCCGTCTCATCGCCTGGCAGCGCCTCCACGAGGTGGCCGCCCGCTGGGAGAAGCGCTACCCGGACGTGGACATCGTGCTGATCGAGCCCGAGCCCGACGACCTGCTGATGTCCGAGACCGCGATCATGGACTTCACCAAGCGCGTCGAGATCGCCAAGCACGGGTTCCAGTCGGTGACCGTCAAGCTCGCCGACAACTACGACTACTACAAGGAGATCCTGGCCCGTCACGGGATCACCATCTCGGCCACCCGGGTGCGCAAGGTGGTTCGCCACGTAACGCGCGAACAGGAGAAGACCCGGGCCTGGCGCCGGATCCTCGAGCAGACCACCGGGTCCCTGCTGCGCCAGTCCGAGCAGGAGCCCGACCCGGTCGACATGGCCGCCGGCCGCGGCCGCTAGGCGCGCCCCAGAGCCTGGTCCAGCGCGCGCAGGAAGCGGGCTGAGGCGGGCTCGTCCTGCACCGTCACGCGAACGTGGCGGCTGTCCCCGAGCGGCGCGCCGGTGGCGACCTTAACCGAGAATCGCGCCAGTGCTCCGGCCAGCCCCGCGCCGTCCATGCCGGAGGCCGCGAGCCAGATGTAGTTGGCCTGGCTCGCCGGCGTGACCTCGACCGGCAGCGCGGAGAGCGCACCGTAGAGCCGGTCGCGCTCGGTGGCCACCGCTTCGACCCGGCCGGCCACCACGGCGGGAATCGCCTCGAGCGCCTCGAGTACGCCGGCCTGGGTGAGCTCGCCGATCCCCAGTGCCGGGCCGAGCCCCGCGAGCAGGGGCTCGGCTCCGGGGCCGCAGACCGCGTACCCGCACCGCAGGCCGGCCAGGCCCCAGGCCTTGGAAAAGCTCCGGAAGACGATCAGCCGCGGGTGCTCGTCGGTGAGCCGCAGGGCGGCGTCGGCCTCCTCGGCGGTGGCAAAGTCACGGAGCGCCTCGTCGAGCAGGACGCCGACCCGCTCGGGGAGCGATCCCAGCAGCCGTTCGAGCTCCCTGGCCCCGATCAGCTCGCCGGTGGGGTCGTTGGGGTTGGCTATCACCACCAGGCGGGTCTTCTTCGAGACGCCCTCGAGGATCGAGTCGACGTCGTGCCCGGCCACCGTGGCTATCTCGCCGCCGGCCTCGCGGGCCATGACGGGGTAGAGGGGGTAGGACGGCCACGGCGAGAGCAGCTCGTCGCCGGGGGTGAGCAGGGCCTGGGCGGCAGAGACCAGCAGCTGGGAGGAACCGTCGCCGAGGACCACGCGCTCGGCGGCAATGCCGTGGCGGTGGGCGATGGCTGACCGGAGCTCTCCCGCCCCCGCGGCGTAGCGGTGAAGGCCGCGGCGGGCGGTGAAGGTGATCGCGTCGACCACGGAAGAGGGCGGGTACTCGTGCCAGGTGGTCCGCGAGAGGTCGAGCTCGCCGACCTGGGCCAGCGCCTTGCGGCGGCGCTCGTCGGCCTCTTCGCGCAGGCCGGCACTGACCTCCTCGGGAGAGAGCTCCTGGAACTGCCGGTAGCGATCCAGCAGGCCCATCAGGGCGGAGTCGGCGTCGAGCCCTCGCCCATCTGGGCCAGGCCGCCGCCGAGGACCAGCCAGAGGCCGAAGAGCGACACGCCGACGAAGGCCGTGTAGGCAAAGACCCGGCCCACGACGCCCTCGCGCTGGTCGTATCCGGCCGCCCGGCGAACCAGGATCCACGCGCGGTCGAGCTGCTTGAGCAGGGCGAGCGCCGCCACGAGGGTCAGCAGGATGCCGACCAGGGCGACGATCACCGCCAGGAAGACCCGTTCGGCCAGGTAGGGGATGTGGGAGACGATCCACAGCCAGCCGGCCGGGACCGGGCCCCAGAAGAGGAGGTTGATGAAGACCATCAGCGCGAGGATCGCGGCCGCCAGCAGGGCATCGCGGCGCTGGGAGCGCGGGTCGCCGAAGACCGGGGCCTCGCGGTAGTGGACCGGCTGCGTTCCCGGGCGCCGGCCGACGAACAGCCCGCCGTTGTCGCTGGGGTCGCTGCGCATTCCCTTCAGGATAGGAGCCGGCGCCCCGGCGGGGGCCGGAGCCCCGTCAGCCCTCGTAGAGGGCGTCGAAGCGGTCGGCGTACTTCTCGTTGACGACGTTGCGCTTGACCTTGAGCGTCGGGGTTAGCTCGTCGGTCTCCTGCGTGAGGTCGTGCTCGAGGATGAAGAACTTCTTCACCTGCTCGACGCCTGCGTACTTCTCGTTGGCCCGGTCGAGCTCGGCCTGGATCATGGCGATCACCTGCTCGTTCTTCGAGAGCGCCTCGATCGAGGTGTCCTCGATGCCCTCGGCCTCGGCCCAGGGCACGATCGTCTCGGGGTCGAGCGTGATCAGCATCACCGGGAACGGCCGGCGGTCGCCGTGCATCACCGCCTGGCTTACCCACTGGCTCTGCTTCATGTCGTTCTCGAGGTTGGCCGGGGTGAGGTTCTTGCCCCCGGCGGTGATGATGATGTCCTTCTTGCGGCCGGTGATGTAGACGAAGCCGTCCTCGTCGATGCTTCCCAGGTCGCCGGTGTGCAGCCAGCCGTCGACGATCGCGCCGAAGCTGGCGTCGTCGTTCTTGTAGTAACCCTGGAAGATGTTCGCCCCGCGGACGAGGATCTCGCCGTCGTCGGCGATCTTCACCTCGACGCCGGGGAGCGGCTTGCCGATCGACCCGAACTTGTGGGCCTCCGGGGTGGAGGTGGTCGCGACCGTCGCCGTCTCGGTCATCCCGTAGCCCTCCATCACCGGCACGCCGGCGGCGTAGAAGAAGCGCAGGATCTCCGGAGCGATCGGCGCCGCCCCGGTAACCGCCTCGCGGACGCGGCCGCCGAAGGCGGCGCGGACGTTGGTGAAGAGCTGCTCGTCGAACTGGTCGAAGGCGGCCTGAAGCTCCTCGGGAACCGGCTCGCCGGCGATCTGGAGGTCGCGGACCTGCTCGCCGACCTCGGTGGCCTTGGCCAGGACCTCGGGGTCGACGTTACCGGCGACCATGGAATACAGCTTCTCGAAGATCCGGGGCACCGACGGCAGGTAGGTGGGCTTGACCTCGGCGAGGTCGGGGATGATCAGCTGCGGGTCGCCCGACCAGTAGGCGATCGCCGTACCGGTGTCGGCGGCCCCGAGGCTGATCAGCAGCGCGAAGGCGTGGGCGAGCGGCAGGAAGAGGTAGACGACGTCCTCGCCCTCGGCGAAGAGGCCCCGCTGGTTGATGCTGTCCAGGATCGACCGGTAGTTGCCGTGGGAGAGGACGCAGCCCTTGGGCGGCCCGGTGGTGCCGGAGGTGTAGATGAAGGTGTACGGATCCTCGAGCGTCACCGCCTCGGTGCGCGCGGCCAGCTCGGACTCGTCGACTCCGCGGCCCTTCTCGCGCAGCTCTTCGAGGCTGATCGCGTCGCCGGTCTCGCCCGACGGGTCGATCACGACGACGAAGCGCAGCTCCGGGAGCCGGTCACGAACCTCGGCGATCTTGGCGTACTGCTCTGCGTTCTCGACGATGATGGCTGCCGACTCCGAGTTGCCGGCCACCCACTCGCACTCCTCGGGGGAGTTGGTCGCGTAGATCGGCACCACTACGCCGCCGGCGCTGGAGACGGCGAACGAGCCGTAGACCCACTCCGGGCGGGTGCTGCACAGGATGGATACGCGCTCGCCCGGCTCGAGGCCCATGGCGATGAGTCCGCGCCCGACCTCGGAGACGATCCCGCCGAGCTCCTCGAAGGAGACGTCGACCCATTCTCCGTCGACCTTGTGGCGGGCCGCGGTCTTGCCGGCGTACATCTGCGCCGCCTTGGGGATCAGGTCGGCGATCGTCTTGGAATCTGTGCTGGGGGTGGTTCCTGCCTCCATCGCTTCTCTCCTCGGCGTGTGGGGTCGGGAAGGGCGATCCTACGCAAATTGCGAGGTTTGTGTAAGCGGCTCCACGTCAGATCGGATTGGGGATATCGATGAAGCGGTGCTCCACTCCGAAGCGCTCGGCCAGGAGCTCCCCAAGTCGGCGCACACCGAAGGTCTCGGTGGCGTAGTGGCCGGCGGCGATGAAGTTGATTCCCGCCTCGGCCGACTCGTTCATGACCCGCTCGGCCGGCTCCCCGGTGACGAAGGCGTCGAGCCCGGCGGCGATCGCGTCGGGCAGGTAGGGCGACCCGCCCCCCGATACGAAACCGACCCGCTCGACGCGTTCGGGCCCGGAGGCGAAGACGAGCGGCTCGCGGCCGCCGGTGGCCTCCGTGATCCGCGCCACGAGCTCATCGCGGGCGATGCCTCCGGCCAGCGACGCGGCGACGCCGACCGACATTCCCTCGTGCAGGGCAAACGGCACCGCGTCGACGGCGCCGACCGACTCGGCCAGCAGCGCGTTGTTGCCGACCGTCGGGTGGCCGTCGAGCGGCAGGTGGTAGGCGGCCAGCGCGATTTCCGACTCGATCAGCAGCCGGATCCGCCGGAAGGTGGCGTCGTCGATCGCCTGCGGCCCGGAGCCCCAGAAGAGCCCGTGGTGGACGAGGACCAGCCCCGCTCCGGCCTCCCGGGCGCGCTCGAACAGCTCGAGGCCGGCCGAGACGCCGGTGACCACGCAGGAGAGCTCCTGCGGACCGGGGAGCTGGAGGCCGTTGGGGCAGTAGTCGGCGTAGGCCTGCGGCTCGAGCAGCTCGTCGAGCCAGTCGATCATCTCGTCGAGGCGGGCCATGGCCGCAGGGTAGAGTGCCGGCCGTGGCCCGCCGCGAAACGATTGCCGGAATCACCGATTCGAGCCTCTACACGATCGGCGCGACCTTCTGTGACGCCAGCCCGGAGCTGGTCGATGACGTGCTCGAGCAGAGCGTCCAGATCGAGAGGCGCGGGATCGAGGAGTGGTCGCGCCGCGAAGGCGTGAGCCTCGAAGTTGCCTTCCAGACGCTGATGACCGGCCTGGCCGTCCGCTTCTACACCGCGGTTGCCGGCGGCAACTGAGCCGGCTCCCGGGCCCGCGCGCTGCCTATAATCGGGCCTATCGGGGCGTGGCGCAGCCTGGTAGCGCGCACCGTTCGGGTCGGTGAGGTCGGAGGTTCAAATCCTCTCGCCCCGATAGTGGGGGCCGCGGAGACGCGGCCCCTTTTTTCCCGGCCGTGGTTCAGGAGGCCAGCTCGGCGGCCCAGGCGGCGGGCAGCGCGCCGAGGGAGGGGCGCCCGGTGGCGCGGTCGCAGCGGGCGAAGAGCCATGCGCCGCCGACCTGGGTATCCGAGATTCCGGCCTTGCGCCACTCGCGCCGGATGTCCGGGTCCTGGGTGATCCACTTCGCCGAGTCGCTCAGCGTCCAGCGCCCGCTGCGGCCGGCCGGCATTGCGGGGTCGAGGACCTCGGCGTTGCGATCTCCGGGCGGCTGGGCGGAGTTCGGGTCCAGCAGCACGTAGTGGGAGGCCATGGTGTCGTCGTAGGTGCCGGTCTTCAGCATGAGCACGAGCCCGGCCCGGTCGCCGGGGGTGAGCGACCGGTAGGCACGCACGAGCGGCGCGGTGTCGCAGTAGGCCGGCTTCCACGTCTTCTCGCCGGGCAGGAAGTTCTCGCCGATTGCCAGCTGCACGGCGCCGTCGCTCACCTCGGAGACCAGGTCGGCGTAGAGGGTGTTCATCCCCAGGCCCGAGAGGGTGTAGAAGAGCCCCTCGTGGGCGGCGCGGTTCAGGGTGCGGGGCGTCCATGCGGGACGGCGCGGCACGGCGAGGAGATGGAGAACCATCGCCAGGCAGGTCAGCTGGCAGCCCTCGTTGCCGATCGAGTTTCCGTCCGGGTAGTCCCAGAGCAGCGACTCGGCTTCGCTCCGGGACATGCCGCCGGCCCGCGCGGCGCGGATTACCCGGCGACGGTTCCACATCAGGTCCCGGCCCCAGCGCGGGTCGTCCTGGCGCATCGGCAGCCCGGAGAGATCGAAGGCGGGCGCCGCATTGCCGGAGGCGGTCGCCCCGGCGGCGGGAAGGAGCGCTCCGGCGCCGAGCCCGGCGCCGGCGGCCGCGGCTCCGCGCAGGAAGCCGCGCCTGGTCGCTTTCGGGTTGCCGGCCATGCCTAAGAGAAACCCCGGTAAGCCCGGAAGTTACGAAGCGGGCCGGTCACGCACGCGTTCGGCGCCGGCGTAGAGGTTCAAGTCGCCGCCGCGGGCAAAGCCGCAGAGGGTCATGCCGCGGTCACCGGCCAGCTCGATGGCCAGTGAGGAGGGCGCGCCGACCCCCACGAGGATCGGGCAGCCGGCCACGGCTGCCTTCTGCACGAGCTCGAAGGAGAGCCGGCCGCTGACGCAGAGGATCCG
>CAIKSH010000102.1 GCA_903830015.1 uncultured Solirubrobacterales bacterium
GCCGAACCCGGCGACCACCAGCAGCGAGGCCGGGATCAGCCCGATCAGCTCACGGTTGCGGGCGCTCACGGAACGCCCAGCCTTCCGGTCTCCAGCTGGCGGACGAGGTCGTTGGCGTCAGCCAGGGAGCGCATCTGGTGCTCGCCCACCGTCCTGCGCTGGGCGGGAGGCAGCTGGCCGATGTTCAGGCCGGAGGAGTAGTCCTCGCGGTAGAGGCTGATCCCGGCGGGAAGCTCATACGGGATCCCCTGGTAGACGGTGACAAAGCCCTCCTCGTCCGAGCCGACGAAGTAGACCGCCTGGGAGGCCAGGTAGGCCCCGGAGGCGACCACGGCGAGGAGCACCACGATGAGGACGGTCCCGATCCCCGGCCGCCAGCCGCGCTTCTTCCCGGCCTCGCGCGGGGCGCGGGGCGCGCGCGCCGCTACCGGTGCGGCCGCCGCCGTGGCCGGGACCGGCGCCGCGGTCACGGCGTCCATGTTGAGCCGGGTCATCTCGGCCTCTTCCTCGGCGCTCGTTCCCACGCCCTCGAGCCGGAAGAGGACAACGGTGATGTTGTCCTTGCCGCCGGCGGCGTTGGCCCGGTCCACCAGGGCGCGGCCGGCGGTCTCCAGGTCCCCGGTCGAGGCCAGGACCTCGGCGATCTCCGCCTCCGGGACCATCGAGGTCAGCCCGTCGCTGCAGAGCAGGAACAGGTCGTCGCCGCGGGCCGGGACGGTCAGGGTGTCGGGCACGACGGTCTGCTCGGGCCCCAGGGCGCGGGTGATGATCGAGCGCTGCGGGTGGATCGCGGCCTCCTCCGGGGTGAGCCGGCCCTGGCGGACCATCTCCTCGACCAGCGAGTGGTCGTCGGTGAGCCGCTCGAGGTGGCCCTCGCGCCAGCGATAGCAGCGGCTGTCACCGACGTGGACGAGCACGACCTCCTTCTCGCCCACCCAGGCCGCGGTGAGGGTGGTCCCCATACCGGCCCGGTCCTCGTCGCTGACCGAGAGCTCGTGGATGCGGGCGTTGGCCGACTGCACCAGCTCGGCGAGCCGGCGGTCGACCGGCTCCGACCCGGCGGGGATCCCGGCCGAGAGGATCTCGACGGCGGTCCCCGAGGCGACCTCCCCGGCCTGGGCGCCGCCCATCCCGTCGGCCACGGCGAAGAGCGGCGCACGGGCGTGGAAGGCGTCCTCGTTGACGCGCCGCTGCATCCCGGTGTCGGTGCGCTCGAAGTGCTCGCCGACGCGCAGCATCAGCTGTCCACGTAGGTGAACTCGCTGTCGCCGATCCGCACACGGTCACCCTGGTGGAGCGGCTGCGGGCCGCCTACCTCCTCCTCGTTGAGGTAGGTGCCGTTGGTCGAGCCGAGGTCCTCGAGGACCACGCGGCCGCCCTCCAGGAAGAGCCGGGCGTGGCGCCCGGAGGCGTAGGGGTCCTCGAGCCGGATCTCGGCCTGGTCGCCGCGGCCGAGGATCGCCCCCTCGCCGATCTCGTACTCCATCCCCGGAGTGTGGCCCGGGGCCCGCTCGACGATCAGCCGCGGGTCGACGGCGCTGCCGGCCCCCACCGTCTCGGCGCTGTGGATACCGGTGGCGTCGGAGAGCGGCACGCCGGCGGCCATCCGGGCCGAGTCGGGACGGCGCAGGTCGCGCAGCGAGCTGCGCACGACCCAGGCGATGAACAGGAACAGGACCGCCAGGAAGGCGACCTGGAGGATCACGGCGGTCGGCTGCAGCATCAGCGCTCGACGAAGCTCCCCTGCACCTTGCCGAAGACGACCCGGTCGCCGCTGGCCAGCACGCTCGAGCCCTGGATCCGGGCACCGTTGACGGCCACGCCGTTGGTCGAGCCGAGGTCCTCGACGAGCCAGGTTCCGTCCTCGGCGAGGGCGATCCGGGCGTGGTGGCGGGAGACGTCGGGATCCTCGAGCACGACGTCGCAGTCGCGGCTGCGGCCGACCACGGTTCCGCCGGGGGAGACGGTGAAGCGGGTCCCCTCGATCTCCAGGAGGGCCCGGCCCTCGACCGGCTCCCGGGCGGCCACCGGCTCGGGCGGCTCGGCCTCGGCCGCGGCCACCGGCGGCTCGGAATCGAGCTCGGCGGCGGCAAGGGTCTCGATCCCGAACTCGCCGAGCCCGAGGTTCTCGTCGATGGCCAGCTCGATCGTCGGCGAGGAGGGCAGGGTCAGGCGCTCGGCCCGCGCGTGCTCCAGGAGGAAGCCGGCGAGTTCGCCGGTCACCTGGGCCTCGTTCCCCTGTAAGCCTTCGTAGTCGCGGGCGGAGAGCCAGACCACGTAGTCGGCCGGAGCCGTGGGCCGCGACCTCGGACCCTCGCGATGCTCGTCCATCTCCCGCGCCAGCCGGCGGGCGATCTCCGAGACGCCGACCTCGGTGCGGAAGGCCCGCCCGAAGCCGCCCTCGACCAGGCCGGCGAGCTTCTGTTCGAGGTTTCTCAGGACGCTCATGGTTTCGGGGCGCTTCCGGCCGGTACCGGCGCTCGAGGGCCCGGCCGGCAAAGCCCAATCCTACGGACTCGATCCGCCGCCAGAAAGCGGCTGAGGGCGCCGGGCGCCTACTCGCGGGGCCGTACCGCGACCCCGACCAGCGCCACCAGCGCCGCGGCGGCCGCGCCGGCCACCAGGCCCCGCAGCGGAGCGCCGCCGGAGGCCGGCAGCAGGACCGACGCCGTCAGGGCCGTCGCCCCGGCCAGGGCGCCCGCCCATAGGGCCAGGAAGGCCAGGTCGGCGACCGAGCGGTGGCCGACGGGAAGGGCGGGAAGCAGCCAGGCGGCGCCGGCCCAGACCAGGGCGATCAGCGGGGCGCCGCTGGCCACCAGCGGAACCAGCACGTCGGTGACGGTGGCCGAGACCGACGCCTCCCAGAGTCCCCGGGCCGGCAGGCCGGCCGGGTCGCCGAGCAGGAGCGAGGGCGAGGCGACCGGCTCGGCGAGCAGGAGCCACCAGAGGCCCAGCCCGGCCACGATCGCCCTCCGCGAGGGCCGCGAGAGCTGGGCGGCAAAGGCGGGGAAGGCCAGCGAGATGCCGGCGAGCCCCAGCGCGGGAGCCCCGGCCGGAACCAGCCACAGGAACCCTTCACGCGGCAGCAGGAGGAGGGCGGGAAGGACGGCGCAGGCGAGCAGGACCGCCCAGCCGGCCACGCCGCAGACCACGAAGACCAGGGCCAGCCCGCAGGCCGTGAGCAGTGTGCCGATCCGCGGGAGCAGCGCGCAGGCCGTGGCGGCCGCCACGGCAGCGACCAGGGCCGAGCCGCGCTCGACCGGCGCCCCGGCCGGCAGCGCGGCTACGGCGCCCCCGGCCACGAGAGCCCCGGCGACGGCGGCGGC
>CAIKSH010000103.1 GCA_903830015.1 uncultured Solirubrobacterales bacterium
ACCGCCACGCGCGTGGTGAAGGTGACGATGGGGCTGCTGGCGGCGCTGCTGATCATCGCCTCGATCCTTCTCATCTCGAACACGATCCGCCTCTCGGTCTTCTCGCGCCGCCGCGAGGTGCAGATCATGAAGCTGGTCGGGGCCACCGACGGGTTCATCCGCTGGCCGTTCGTGCTCGAGGCGGTGATCCTCGGGGCGATGGGTGCCGTCCTGGCCGTCTGCCTGCTGGCCGTACTGAAGATCGCGCTCGTCGATCCGCTCGTGAGCGACTTCGCCCTGCTTGCCGCGCCGCAGACTCTCCCCATCGGGCTGCTGCTGGGGATACTTCTCGTCGCCGGGATCGGCGTGAGCGCCGTCGGTTCGGCGATCTCGCTGCGCCGCTTCCTCCAGGTCTGACCCCGCCGGGTCCCCGCTCGGCTCTAACCTCACGTAGGAGCCGTGAGGGCTCCGTCCCCGGATGAAGACCCACACGCTTCGCAACCTCCTGCTCGTCCTGGCTCTCGGCGCCGCGGCCTTCGGCCTGGTCGTCTTCGGCATCTGGATCGGCGGGCGCCATGCCGACCTGCTTCCCTCCGGCATGCGCAGTTCGCTCGTGGGCAGCAACGAGCAGGTCTTCGTCCAGGAGGCGATCGACCGGGTAGGCGAGGACTACTATCGGGAGCTTCCGCCGGGCCGGCTCGCCGACCTGGCGATCGGCGGCCTGGTCGACGGCCTGAACGACCGCTTCTCCGCCTACTTCACCCCCGCGGAGTACCGCCGCTTCCTGGAGAGCCAGAACAGCGAGTTCTCGGGCATCGGAGTGAACATCGTCCCGGCCCGGAACGGGCTGAAGATCGTCAACGTCTACAAGGACGCCCCGGCCCGCGAGGCGGGGCTGCGCAACGGCGACGTGATCGTCGCCGCCGGCTCCCGGCCGCTCAAGGGGCTGAGCGCCGAGAAGGCGGCCTCGCTGATCAAGGGGCCCAAGGGCACGACCGTCGTCCTAACCGTGGACAGCGGCGGGAAAGAGCGCCGCGTGCGCGTCCGGCGCGAGGAGATAAAGGTGCCGGTCGTGGAGTCGAAGCTGGTCAAGCGCTGCGGCAAGAAGGTCGGCGTCGTGGCCCTCTCCCAGTTCAGCTCGGGCGCGCACGCCGAGGTTTACGAGGCGATCCGCCGGCTCCGTAAGAAGGGTGCCACCGCCTGGGCCTTCGACCTGCGCGGTAACGGTGGCGGCCTGGTCGACGAGGCCCAGCTCGTGGCCAGCGCCTTCCTTCCCGACGGCCCGGTGGTCACCACGCGCGGGCGCAACGTTCCCGAGCGCACGCTGAATGCGACCGGCAAGCCGGTCGTCCCGAAGGGCGACCCGGTGATCGTCCTGGTCAACCGGGGCTCGGCCTCGGCCGCCGAGATCGTCGCCGGCGCGCTCCAGGACCGCGGCCGGGCGAAGCTGCTCGGCGAGCGCACCTTCGGCAAGGGGGTCTTCCAGCAGGTGATCGAGCTCACCAACGGAGGGGCGCTCGACATCACCTCCGGCCAGTACTTCACGCCCAAGGGCCGAAATCTCGGTGGCCAGGGCGTCAAGCGGGGTTCGGGCCTCAAGCCCGACATCGTCGTGGCGCTCCCCAAGGGCTCGCGGCGCGATGTCCAGCTCGACGCCGCCACCGCGCGCCTGGCCGACTGCGTGAAGCGGTGAGCCGCCCCGGGGAAGAGCCGGGCCCCGGCGAGCCGTTCGTCGCCCTGGCCGAGTCCAAGGGCCGGTTCCTGCAGGCCTTCCCGTTCTTCCGGCGCGGTCCGGCGGTCGCCCTGGACCGGGGAGGCCGCGCCAAGCCGGGGCGCCTGGCGCTGGTGGCCCAGCGGGCCCGGGGGAGGCGAACGAAGGCCAAGGTCCTGCGGGAGCTGGGCAGCCCCGACAACGCGCGTGACGTGATCGAGGCGCTGATGCTCGACCGCGGGCTGCGGCTCCAGTTCCCGAAGAAGGTCGAGGAGGCCGCCGACCGCGCCGTCGCCTCGCCCTTCGAGGACCCGGCCCGCAAGGACCTGCGGGACCTTCCGACCTTCACGATCGACCCCGCCACCGCCCGCGACTTCGACGACGCCATCTCGGCCGAGCGGCTCGACAGCGGCCACGTTCGCGTCTGGGTCCACATCGCCGACGTCAGCGCCTACGTGCGGCCCGGGGACCCGGTCGATCGCGAGGCCTACCGCCGGGCCACCAGCGTCTACGTGCCGGGCATGGTCGAGCCGATGCTTCCCGAGCAGCTCTCCAACGGGGCCTGCTCGCTGGTGCCCGGCGAGGACCGGCTCACCGTGACGGTGGAGATGGAGTTCAGCGGCGTCGAGATGGTTGGCGCCTCGTTCTCGCGGACCCTTATCCGCTCCGACCGGCGCCTCACCTACGAGGAGGTCGACGAGCTCTTCGAGGGCCGGGGGCAGGCCGAGGAGCCG
>CAIKSH010000104.1 GCA_903830015.1 uncultured Solirubrobacterales bacterium
CCGCCATCGTGGCCCGGATGCACCTCGAGACCCCGCGAGAGGGGCGCCTCCGGCGGCTGGTAGTGCGGGCTGGCGAGGATCCGTCGCCAGCCGAGGTCGTCGACGACGAGCGGTGCCCTGAGCGTCCCCCGGTCGGTAAGGACCGGGATCGAGCCGTCGGGCTCGCGCGGACCGCGGCCGTCGACCTTCGCGGTCTGGAACTCCGCCTCCCCGCAGGCCTCCCAGAGGATCGAGCAGAGCTCCCGGTAGTCGAAGGAGGACCAGCTCCAGGGCAGCCGGTAGCGCACGCTCCCTAAGGGCGTGGTGAACGTCATACAGGGGAGCTCCTGGCGAACCGCGCCCTCCAGCCCCATCGCCTCCATCCACGGGGTCGGGCAGGCGCAGGCGGAGGTCTGGCGTTCGCCGATCTCGTAGCGGTCGACGACCAGGACGTCGGCGCCGCTCCCGGCCAGCTCCCGGGCCACGGCGAGGCCGGCGAAGCTGGCACCGCAGACGATCACGTCGGCACGACGCCCGTCGAGCGAGGTTCTCTGCGCTCCCCGGCTGGTGGCGCGGCGCGTCACGAGGCGCGGGAGCGGGCCATGGCCCTCACCGCATCCCACGGGCGCGCCTTCATGCTCGCGCCCAGCACGTCGTAGGTGTTGCGCTCCACCCGGTCAAGCACGCCGGAGTACACCGCCCGGGCGACCTTCACCCCGGGGCGCATCGAGGCCGGCAGCGAGTCCCCAAGGCTCTCGGACTCCGAGAACAGGGCCCGGGCCCGGGCGACCTGCTGGGCGACGTGCTCGCGGAGCCGGTGGGTGGCGGCCGAACGATCGAGGTCCTCCTCGACCAGGCCGGGAAGGTAGATCCGCCCCATCTCCCAGTCGACACGCACGTCGCGGATGAAGTTGGTGAGCTGGAGCGCCACGCCGAGGCGGGCCAGGCCGTCGACGGCATCGCCGGAGGCGTTGAGGAGCGGTGCGGCCACCGGGCCAACGGTCGCCGTCCCTTCCATGTAGTGGTCGAGCTCGTCCTGGCTGGCCATCCTTACCGGCTCGTCGCAGTCGGAGCGCATCGAGTCCATGTAGCGCGGCAGGAGCTCGATCTTCAGCCCGAAGCGGGGGCCGGCATCAACCAGGGCCCCGACCACCGGGTGGTCGGAGCGGCCGCGCTCCAGCCCTTCCTCGAGCTCGGCCTGCCAGCGGTCAAGCGCCGTGCGCCGCTCGCCGTTGAGCGTCGTGTCGTCGGCGATGTCGTCGGCCCCTCGCACGTAGCCGTAGAGCGCATAGAGGGCAGGCCGGCGGTCGGCCGGCAGGCAGCGGGTGGCGGCGAAGAAGGTCGGGTCGTGGCGCAGCTGCATGCGCCGGCAGGCACGGTAGGCATCCCGGACCTTCGGATCTGCGGTGGAGACCACCCCCGTACCGTAAAGGGCAACGTGGTCCCGGGACAACTGCGAACCGATGAGTGCAGGCTGGTCGTCGTAACCGGCAAGGGCGGCGTGGGCAAGTCGACGGTCTCCGCGGCCCTGGCGCTGGCCTTCGCCGGGGCCGGGCGGGACACCGTAGCCGCCGAGCTCTCCGGCCAGGCCCGGATCCCGGCCCTGCTCGGCTCGGCCGCCTCCGGGGCGGCCGGCCGGGAGGCCGAGGTCGCTCCCGGAACCTGGGTAACCACGATCGACCCGGAGGCGGCACTGGTCGAGTGGGCCGGCCAGATCGTGAGACCCCGGGCCCTGCTCGAGGTGGCCGTGCGCTCCCGTGCCTTCTCGGGTTTCGTCTCGGCCGCACCCGGGGCCAGCGAGCTGATTTCGATCACCAAGGCGTGGGAGCTCTCCGCGCCCGAGCGGTGGGTCTCCGGCTCGGCGCGCCACGAGGTGACCGTCCTCGACGCCCCGGCGTCCGGGCATGGCGTCGGGCTGCTGGCCAGCCCGACCACATACGCCGAGATCGCCCGGGTGGGCCCGATCGCCACGCAGGCCCGCGAGGTCGCGCAGCTCCTGCGCGATCCGCGCCGGTGCCTGATCGTCACCGTGGCCATACCCGAAGAGACGCCGGTCAACGAGGCGGTGGAGCTCGCCGACCGGCTCGAAGAGAAGCTCGGGCGTGGCCCTTCCCTGGTGGTCATGAATGGCCTGCTCGGCGAGGAGCTGAGCGACGAAGAGGCCCGCACCGCCCACGATTCGGTCCCGGGCTCGCCGGCACTGGCCGCCGCTGACCGGCGCCGGGGCCTGGCCCGCCGGCAGACCCGACAGCTCGAGCGGCTTCGGGAGCTGTCGGCCGCCCCCGTGGTGGAGCTTCCCGACCTCGGAGCCGCCGGCGCCACGCCCGACGGGGTCGAAGAGCTCTCGGCGCTCCTGGCGCCGGCGCTCGGCCTCTCCTGACCTCAGTCGATCCCGAGGCGGTCGAGGAGGCCCTCGTCGCTGCGCCAGCCACGGCGAACCTTCACGGAGAGGTCGAGGTGAACGCGCTCGCCGAGCAGCTCCTCGATCTCGGCGCGCGCGGCGGTACCGATCGCCTTGACCATGCGCCCGCCCTTGCCGACCAGGATCCCCTTCTGCGATTCGCTCTCGACCCAGATCACGGCACGCACCCGGGGCGGCTCCTCGCCGCGGTCGATCTCCTCGATCACCGCCTCCACCGCGTGCGGAACCTCCTCGAAGGTCCGCCGGATCGCCTGCTCGCGAACGAGCTCGGCCAGGGCGGTCAGCTCCGGCTGGTCGGAGACCGCGTCGGGCGGGAAGAGAAACGGCCCCTCGGGCATCAGGGAACCCAGGCAGGCGGCGAGCTCGGGCACCCCCTCGCCGGTCCGAGCGGAGACCGGGAAGATCTCGTCAACATCGCCCAGGCCCGCCGCCGCAGCCAGCGCCTCGACGGTCCGGGGCCGGTCGAGGCGGTCGCACTTGTTGACCGCGACCACGAACGGAAGGGCCGAGGCGTCGACCATCGAAGCGATGTAGCGGTCGCCGGGGCCGACCCCCTCCTCCCCGTTGACCACGACCAGGGCGGCGTCGCTCTCGGCGAGCTCCCGCTCCACCCGGGCCTGCATGCGCTCGGTCAGCAGGTCGCGCGGCCTCTGGAAGCCCGGGAGGTCGACGAGCACGACCTGGGAGTCGCCCTCGGTCAGGACGCCGCGGATCGCCCGCCGGGTCGTCTGGGCCCGGTCGGAGGTGATTGCCACCTTCTCCCCGACCATGGCGTTGACCAGCGTCGACTTGCCAACGTTCGGGCGCCC
Organism: uncultured Solirubrobacterales bacterium; assembly: GCA_903830015.1. Taxonomy (GTDB): domain Bacteria; phylum Actinomycetota; class Thermoleophilia; order Solirubrobacterales; family Solirubrobacteraceae; genus F1-60-MAGs163. Next base: position 3,211 of record CAIKSH010000104.1, read on the forward strand.
GGCAAGCGCCACGAAACCCGAACGGCTCACCAGGAACAGATCTCGGACTGCAGGGCGAGCATCTCGCCGTTGTCGGTCTCGTGGTCCATCCCGACCAGGTGCAGGGCCCCGTGGACGATCGCCTCTCGCAGGTCCTCGGTCTGGCCCGGGCAGATCACGATGTCCCCGAGCTCACGGGGAACCGCCGCGTCTTCGTCTCCGTCGACCGGGAAGGAGATCACGTCGGTCGGCCCGTCAACACCGAGGAACTCGCTGTTGAGCTCGGTGATCCTCGCCTCGTCGACGTACTGAACGGCGACGTGGCCCTCGTCGATACCGGCCGAGGCAAAGCAGAGGGCCAGCAGCCTCTCGACCTCCGGCGGCGGCGGGGCCCCGGCGACCGGGGAGCCGCCGATCAGGTCAACCTCGATCACGCCTCTGCCGCCGCGGGGCGCCGCCGGCGGCGCGCAGGGTCGAGGTCGATTTCTCGTTCCAGCTCCCGTAGGCCTCGACGATCCGCTGGACGAGCCGGTGGCGGATTACGTCGTCTCCTCCGAAGCGGACGAAGTCAACCTCTTCGACTCCCTCGAGGATCTCGCCAACCACGACGAGCCCGGAACGCTGGTCGCGGGGCAGGTCGATCTGGGTGATGTCGCCGGTGACCACCATCTTCGAGCCGTAACCGAGGCGCGTGAGGAACATCTTCATCTGTTCGGGGCTCGTGTTCTGGGCCTCGTCGAGAATCACGAACGAGTCGTTAAGCGTCCGGCCGCGCATGAAGGCCAGGGGCGCCACTTCGATCACCCCGCGCTCAAGGTAGTCGGCGACCTTCGCCGGGTCGAGCATGTCGTTGAGGGCATCGAAGAGGGGCCGCAGGTAGGGGTCGATCTTGGCCATCAGGTCGCCCGGCAGGAAGCCGAGCCGCTCGCCCGCCTCGACCGCGGGCCGGGTCAGGATGATCCGGTTGACCTCACCCCGCGAGAGGGCGGCCGCAGCCATGGCCACCGCGAGGAAGGTCTTGCCGGTCCCCGCCGGACCGATCCCGAAGGTGACCGTGTTGCGGCGGATCGAGTCGACGTAGCGCTTTTGGTTCGGCGATTTCGGGGCGACGCTCCGGCCACGGTTGCTCCAGAGGACGTCATCGAGTACCTCCGACGGAGCCATCTCCTCGTCGAGCGCCCCGCGGACCGAGGTCACCGTCGAAGGGGCGATCTCGTGTCCGCTCTCGGCAAGGCCGGCCATCTCCCGAACGAGCACCGCGGCATCACTGACCGCCTCCGGGCTGCCGTCGAGCGTGACGACGTTCCCCCGCAGGAAGACGCTGCAGTCGACCTGGCTCTCCAGCCCCCGCAGGACGGCATCGGCCGAGCCGCTGAGCGCGCTGGCCGCCTCGTTGGAGAGCTCAATCTGCTCGCGCATCAGCCGGCCAGGCGCTCCTTCACCATGCCGGAGACCGTGCCTCCGTCGGCGCGGCCGTCGACCCTGGCCATGGCGGCCTTCATCACCTGGCCCATGTCGGCCGGGCTCTCGGCGCCGGTCTCGGCGATGGCGCCGTCGACGATGGCCGCCAGCTCTTCGTCGGAGAGCTCGGCCGGGAGGTACTCCTCGATTACCGCCGCCTCGGACTCCTCCGCCTCGGCGAGCTCGGCCCGGCCGGCCTCGCGGTAGGCGGTCGCCGCCTCGTGCCGGCGCTTACGCTCGCGCCGCAGGACGGCCAGCTCGTCGTCATCGCCTTCCTTCTCGGCCTTCTGGAGCTCGGAGAGGATGAGCCGCAGCGCCGCCACGCGCTCGCGGTCGCCGGCCTTCATGGCCGCCTTTACGTCGTCCTGAACCTGCTCGATTACCGCCACGGAGCCATCATAGGCCGGGCGGCTCTACTTCCCGGCAACCGAGGCGACGTAGGCCGAGACGGCATCGATCTGGGCCGGATCGAGTGTCCCGGAGAAAGCGGGCATCCCTCCGCCCCCATTGGTGACCTGCGCCTTGACCGTCGCCTCGTCGAGCGCCAGCTGGTCGAGGTTGGGACCGGCCATGCCGTTGGCGCCGGCGGCAGAGAGGGTGTGGCAGGTGGAGCAGTTGGCCACGAAGAGCTGCTTGCCCTCCGCGGAGCCCTTTGACGCACTCTCGCCCGACGCGGTCGGCGCGGGAGTGCTGGGCACCGAGGCGGTGTCCGAGCCCGAGCCGCCGCAGGCCGCGATGGTCAGGGCGGCGCCGACGAGCAGAGATGCGGCAAGCAGGCGCATGGGCGCAGTGTAAGCGACGAGGCCGCATGGCGGCGCCGGTGATGGTCGCGGCGGCGCCGTTGCCCGTAACCGGAGCGTGGAGCTGGAAGGAAAGGTGGCCCTGGTAACCGGTGCCTCAAGCGGCATCGGCGCCGCCCTGGCCTCGCGGCTGATCGGCCAGGGCGCGACCGTCGCCGTATCGGCACGCCGGCAGGAGATGCTCGAACAGCTCGGGGCGGCCGCCGCCATCCCCGCCGACCTCTCCGACCCGGCCGACGCCCTCCGGCTGGCCGAGGAGGTCCTCGGGCAGCTGGGCCGTGTGGACGTCCTGGTCAACAACGCCGGGGTCCGCCACGACGCGCCGGTCGCCGAGATCGGGCTCGACGAGCTCGACGCAAGTTTCCAGGTCAATGTCCTGAGCCCGATCGTCCTGGCCGGAAGGCTCGTGCCGGGAATGGTCGACCGCGGCGAAGGGGTAATCGCCAACGTCGTTGCGCCTCAGGTATCGCCCGGGCGACGGGGAATGGGCGCCTACGCGTCCTCGAAGGCTGCCCTGGAGTCATTCACGCAGACCCTCCGGCAGGAGGTGGGCGGCGGGACCGGCGTAGCCGTATTCGCCTTCGACCCGGGCTGGGTACGG
>CAIKSH010000105.1 GCA_903830015.1 uncultured Solirubrobacterales bacterium
CTACGACCGCAACGTCCAGATCCTCCGCAAGGGCGAGGAGGTCGACCGTGACGGCCTGCTGCGCAAGCTCGTGGCGATCCAGTACACGCGCAACGACACGGCGCTGGGCCGGGGAACGTTCCGCGTACGCGGCGAGGCGCTCGAAATTTTCCCCGCCTACGCAGAGAGCGCCTACCGGATAACGCTGTTCGGCGACGAGGTGGAGAGGCTCCAGGAGTTCGACCCCCTGACCGGTGAGCTGCTCGCCGACGACCTCGAGCACGTGGCGGTCTGGCCGGCGACCCACTACAACGTCGAAGAGGGCTCGATCGACCGCGCGGTGGAGGAGATCGGGCGCGAGCTGGAGGCGCGCTGCGCCGAGCTGGAGAAGGAGGGCAAGGAGCTCGAGTCCCACCGGCTGCGCCAGCGCACCCAGTACGACATGGAGATGCTGCGCGAGATGGGCTTCTGCAACGGGATCGAGAACTATTCGCGCATCCTTGACGGGCGCAAGCCGGGGGAGAGGCCGTACTGCCTGATCGACTATTTCCCCGAGGACTTCGTCTGCTTCATCGACGAGTCCCACCAGACGATTCCCCAGCTTGGGGCGATGTACGAGGGCGACCGCTCCCGGAAGCTGACTCTCGTGGACTACGGCTTCCGGCTGCCCAGCGCCCTGGACAACCGGCCCCAGACCTTCGATGAGTTCCTGTCGATCACGCCGCAGATGGTCTACGTGAGCGCGACGCCCGGTGGCTACGAGCGCGAGCACTCCGAAGCCGTCGTCGAGCAGATCGTGCGGCCTACCGGAATCGCCGACCCGGCCGTCTCGGTGCGTCCCACGCTCAACCAGATCGACGACCTGATCGGCGAGATCAAGGAGCGGATCGAGCGCTCAGAGCGCACGCTGGTAACCACGCTGACCAAGAAGATGAGCGAAGACCTCACCGACTACCTGCTCGAAATGGGGATCCGGGTCCGCTACCTGCACAGCGAGGTGGACACGCTCGAGCGGATCCAGATCATCCGCGACCTTCGCCTCGGGGAGTTCGACGTGCTCGTCGGGGTGAACCTCCTGCGCGAGGGGCTCGACCTGCCCGAGGTGTCGCTCGTCGCCATCCTGGACGCCGACAAGGAAGGCTTCCTGCGGGGGGAGACGTCGCTCATCCAGACGATCGGGCGGGCCGCCCGCCACGTCGACGGGGAGGTCCTCATGTACGCCGACCGGGAGACGGCGGCCATGCGCAGTGCGCTGGCCGAGACCGACCGCCGGCGCGAGATCCAGCTCGCCTACAACGAGGAGCACGGAATCACCGCCGAGTCGATCGTCAAGGCGGTGAGCGATATCGGGGAGTTCCTCCAGGCCGAGAGCAAAACCCCGTCGAAGGGCCGTCGCGGACCGAAGCGCAGCAAGGCCGATGGCGGGCCGGAGGAGATTCGCAAGGCGATCGTCCAGCTCGAGGAGGAGATGCTCGTCGCCGCGGACGAGCTGCGGTTCGAGCATGCCGCCCGGCTGCGCGACGAGC
>CAIKSH010000106.1 GCA_903830015.1 uncultured Solirubrobacterales bacterium
ATCACCGTCGCGCTGGCCGCCGCATCCCCGGCCGGCAGCTCCTCGATCGGGTACGCCGCGACCCCGATGTCGGCGGGCGCCAGCTCGTAAGCCTCGATCCGCTCGCCCCGCACCTCGCGAACCAGCGTGGGCGCCGAGACCGAGATCTCGTCGATACCGTCGCTGCTGGAGACCACTAGCGCGTGCTCGGTGCCCAGGAGGGCGAGCGCCCCGGCCATTACGTCGAGGCGCTCGGGCTCCCATACCCCTATCAGCTGGCGCCGGGCGCCGGCCGGGTTGGTGAGCGGGCCCAGGAGGTTGAAGATCGTGCTTACCCCCAGGGCCTTACGGACCGGCACCACGTAACGGGTGGCGGCGTGGTGGGCGGGGGCGAACATGAAGCCGAAGCCGACCTCGTCGATCAGCGCCGCCTCCTCGGCGGGGCCGAGGTCGAGGTCGGCGCCGAGCTCCTCGAGCACGTCGGCGGAGCCGGTCAGGCCGGTCGCGGTCCGGTTGCCGTGCTTGGCCACCGCACAGCCCGCGCCGGCCGCGACAAGGGCCGCCGCGGTCGAGATGTTGAAGGTCTGCCGGCCCCCGCCGGTGCCACAGGTGTCGAGCAGGTCTTCATGCTCCGGCCGAACCGCCGCAGCCCGCGCGCGCATCGTCGTAGCCATGCCGGCGAGCTCTTCGGGGGTCTCGCCCTTCTCCCGCAGGGCCAGCAGCAGGTCGCGGATCTGCTCTTCGGAGGCCTCCCCGGCCATGATCACCGCGAGCGCGCCGGCCGCCTGCTCGCGGTCGAGGTCCTCCCCGGCCTGGGCCTGCCGCACGGCTTCGTCGAGGAGCTCGGTGCTCACTGGACACCCCGATCCAGAAAGGCGGAGAGGATCTGAGCCCCGTGCGGGGTCAGGACCGACTCCGGGTGGAACTGGACGCCCTCGGCGGGCAGCTCGCGGTGCCGGACGCCCATGACCACGTCGCCACCACGCGAGGTGACCTGGAGGCATTCGGGAAGCGCCGATTCCTCGGCGACCAGCGAGTGATAGCGCCCGACGGTCAGGGGCGATGAAAGCCCCGAATAGATGCCGGAGCCGTCGTGCTCGATCTCGGCCGTCTTGCCGTGGACCGGCTCGCCGCGCACCACGCGGCCCCCGAAGGCCTCGACGAGCGCCTGGTGACCCAGGCAGACGCCGAGGACCGGCACCCCTTCGGCGGGGAAGCGGCGGGCAGCCTCCATGGAGATCCCGCCCTCGGCCGGCGTGCACGGCCCCGGGGAGATGACGAGACGGTCCGGGGAGGCGGCGAGCAGGCCGTCGACGGTCGCCTGGTCGTTACGGACCACGTCGAGCTCTGCCCCCATCTCCCCCAGCATCTGGACCAGGTTCCAGGTGAAGGAGTCGTAGTTGTCGATCACCAGTACGCGGGTCATCGCCACCCCGGCTCGGCACAGGCCATTTCGATGGCCCGCATGACCGCGCGGGCCTTGTTCACCGATTCCTCGTACTCGTTCTCCGGACGGGCGTCGGCGACCGTGCCGCCGCCGGCCTGGACGTGGACCTGGCCGTCGCGGAATACCACGGTGCGGATGTGGATGCAGGTGTCGAGGTCGCCGGCGTAGCTCAGGTAGCCGATCGCTCCCCCGTAGCCGCCGCGCTTGACCGGCTCGAGCTCGTCGATGATCTGCATCGCCCTGACCTTCGGCGCCCCGGAGAGGGTCCCCGCGGGGAGGATGCTGCGCAGCGCGTCCATCGGGCTGACGCCGTCGCGCAGCCGCCCGGAGACCGAAGAGACGATGTGCATCACGTGCGAGTAGTTCTCGACCTCCATGAAGCCGTCCACATGCACCGACCCGTACTCGCAGACCCTCCCGAGGTCGTTCCGGCCGAGGTCCACGAGCATCACGTGCTCGGCACGCTCCTTCTCGTCGGCCAGCAGCTCGTCGGCGATCGCCTGGTCCTCGGCCGGGCCGGTCCCGCGGGGCCTGGTGCCGGCAATCGGCCGCGTGGAGGCCTCCCGGCCGCTCACGGTTAGCAGCGGCTCGGGGCTGGCACCGACCACCTGGAACTCACCGAAGTCCAGGAAGTACATGTAGGGGCTCGGGTTGACCACCCTCAGGCCCCGGTAGACCGAGAACGGGTCGACCTCGGTCTCGGCGCTCCAGCGCTGCGAGGGAACGACCTGGAAGGCATCGCCGGCGTGGACGTACTCGACGATGCGCCCGACGATCCCCTCGAACTGGGCGCGGGACATGTTCGACTCGAACCCGGGGGCCTCGAGCACGCGGCCCTCGCTCTCCGGGATGGGGCCCGCGAGGGCCTGGCGGACGCCCTCGATCGTCTGGACCGCTTCGGCGTAAGCGGCGGGAAGGTCGGTATCCGGCTCCACGAAGAGGTTGACGATCACGCTGATCGTGTGGCGCAGGTGGTCGAAGGCCACCAGGAGGTCGCTGACCATCAGCGCCATGTCGGGAAGCCCGAGGGCGTCGGGATTGGGGTCGCCGAGCGGCTCGACGGTGCGGACCAGGTCGTACCCGAAGTAGCCCACCAGGCCGCCGGTGAACGGCGGCAGCCCCTCGGCCGGCGCCTGGCGCCAGCGCCCGGCCATCTCCTCGGCGAGCTCGTATGGGTCCCCGGGGTCGCCCAGCGACCAGGTCAGCACCTGGCGCGGGCTCAGCCCGATGAAGCTGTAGCGGCCGAACCGCTGGCCCTGCTCGGCCGACTCGAGGAGGAAGGCCGGCTCCCCCGGGGCGAGCGCGCGCAGCTTGAGAAAGGCCGAGACCGGCGTCTCGACGTCATCGACCAGCTCGAGCCTCAGGGGGACCAGCGTGTACCGGCCGGCGAGCGCGGTGGCCTCCTCGAGCGACGGGACGATCCCGGCGGGGGCCGGCCCGCTCACTGCGCCCGCCGCAGGAGCACGCGCGCCGCGTCGGGGATGCTCCGCCCGCGCGAGGAGAGCAGCACGCTCAGGTGATAGAGGAGGTCGGCGGCCTCCTCGTCGACCCGCTCGTCGCTCTCGGTGGCGACCGCCTGCACCACCTCTGCGGCCTCCTCGGTGACCTTGGCACCCGCGAGCTCGGGGTCCTCGAGCAGGGACGCCGTGTACGACCCCTCGGGGCGGGTCGCCGCCCGCTCGTCGATCGTGCGCTGCAGGGCCGGGAGCGCCTCGTGGGGAACCTTCTCCTGACCGTCGTCCTGCGCAAAGCAGCTTCGGGCGCCGGTGTGGCAGGCCGGCCCGGCCGGCTCGACCAGCGCGACCAGCGCGTCGCCGTCGCAGTCGCTGCGGATCGCCACGACCCGCTGGACCGCGCCCGAGGTCGCTCCCTTGTGCCAGATCTCCTGCCGGGAGCGGCTCCAGAGGTGAAGCTCGCCGGTCTTCTCGGTCAGCTCCAGGGCCTCGGCGTTGGCCCAGGCGAGCATGAGCACCTCACCGGTGCCGGCGTCCTGCGCCACGACCGGGACGAGCCCGTTGTCGTCGAAGCTGATCTCCATCGGGCCAATTCAAGCAGCGGCCCGGGCAAATTCCGGGGGGGCCTGTCTCATGTACCAGCCGAACGACCGGTCCACGAGCCTCTGCGAGCCGATGGCCTTCAGGGTGAGCGTGAGTACCACCGGGGGCAGCGCGGGGATCAGCCGCTGGAGCCGAAGGGCCACCCCGAAGGCTCTGGCGTGACGGGCGGAGAAGGCGGCGTAGGCGGTCAGGGCCTCCTCCGGCGTGCTCTTCCCGTCGAGGGCCGACCGGATCTCCCGGCCGCAGGCGATCCCGAAATAGAAGGCGGTGCGGATTCCCTCCCCGGAGAGCGGGAAGCAGTGGCCGGCGCTGTCGCCGACGAAGAAGACGCCGTCCTCCCCGGCCCGCCGCAGGCGGTGCGGGAACCAGTTGCCCTGGAAACCCACGGCCTCTCCGCCCTCCCGCTCGGCCAGGGCGACCGTTGGCTCGCGCACGTGGCGACGCGGGTCGTAGGAGCCGACCCCGATCCGCTGCTCGTCACCGGCCGGGACCCGCCAGCCGTAGCCGCGCCGGACCATGTCACGCTCGATCCAGATATCGAGGCTGTCCCCGCCGCCATCGTGGCCCGGAT
>CAIKSH010000107.1 GCA_903830015.1 uncultured Solirubrobacterales bacterium
GAGAAGAGGATCGGCCACCAGGGAATCGGCTTCGGGGCCGAGCTGACCGCTGCCGCCGAGCGGGACCCGGGGAGGGTCTTCGCGCAGTGCCTACCCGAGGACCTCGTCAACTACGGCCTGATCCCCGAGTTCATCGGCCGGCTGCCGGTTACCAGCGCCGTGCACCAGCTCACGCGCGCGGACCTCGGCTCGATCCTCACCGAGCCGCGTAACGCCCTGACCCGCCAGTTCCAGACATTCTTCTCGTTCGACGAGATCGAGCTCGTCTTCTCCGACGACTCGCTGGACTCGATCGCCGACCGGGCCCTCGCCCGTGACACCGGCGCGCGAGGCCTGCGCTCGATCATCGAGGAGATCCTGCTCGAGGTCCAGTTCGAGCTTCCGTCCCGGCGCGACGTGCGCAAATGCGTCGTAACCCGGGAGACCGTTGAGAACGGCCTTCCCCCGACCCTCGTAACCGAGGCGGTGGAAGGGGACGACGAAGAGCCGCTGTCGGCGGCCGGCTGACCGTGGCCCGGCTTCCCGTCCGAAGCGTCTACTGGATGCTCGCGGCGCAGGCCGGCGTGATCGTCGCCGACCATCTTCGCCGCCTCGACGCCGAGGACCGGGCCGAGGCGCTGCGGATCCTGCGTGACTCGAAGGGGCTGCCCAACCGCATGGACGAGACCGAGCGCAGGCGGCTGGTCACGATCGCCCGCAAGATCGACCACCGGGCTCTACTGGCCGACCTCGCCCCGCTGGGGTCGACCGGCGCGCGCAGCTGGCGGCGCTGAGCGGCGCACGGGCGTGAAGGCGCCTTAGACTGCGCCGCCGTGGCCGACCTGAGCGAACAGAAGCGCTTCGACCCCGCCACGGCGGAGCCGGCGATCATGGAGCGCTGGCTGGAGAGTGGCCTGTTCCACGCTCCGGCCACCGGCAGCGCGGCGGAGAACTACTCGATCGCCATCCCGCCGCCGAACGTGACCGGGGCGCTGCACATGGGCCACGCTCTCAACGGGTCGATCCAGGATGTCCTGATCCGCTACCACCGGATGCTCGGCACCAACACCGAGTGGATACTGGGCACCGACCACGCGGGCATCGCCACGCAGACCCAGGTGGAGAAGCGCCTCGTCGAGGAGGGAAGCTCACGCGAGGACCTCGGCCGAGAGGCCTTCGTCGAGCGCGTCTGGGACTGGCGCCGCGAGTACGGGGGAACGATCATCGACCAGTTCGCCAGGCTCGGCGCCTCGTGCGACTACGGGCGCGAGCGCTTCACGCTCGACGAGGGCTACGAGCGTGCGGTGCGCCAGGTCTTCTGCGACCTGTACGCCGAGGGCCTGATCTACCGCGACAACTACCTGGTCAACTGGGACCCGGGCAGCCGCTCGGCAATCTCCGACCTGGAGGTCGAGGAGAGGGAGGTCACCGACACGCTCTACTCGATCGCCTACCCGCTGGCCGACGGCGAAGGAGAGGTGGTCGTCGCCACGGTGCGGCCGGAGACGATGCTCGCCGACACCGCAGTGGCGGTCAATCCCTCCGATGAGCGGTACGCGGGGCTGGTGGGAAAGAAGGTCGTGCTGCCGCTCTCCGGCCGGGAGCTGGAGATCATCGCCGACGACTACGTCAAGACCGACTTCGGCACCGGCGCCCTGAAGATCACCCCGGGTCACGATCCCAACGACTTCGAGATCGGGCGCCGCCACGGCCTGGAAGAGCTGACCGCGATCGGCGAGGACGGCCGCATGACCGAGCTGGCCGGCGATTTCGCCGGCCTGACGGTCGCCGAGGCCCAGGAGGCCGTGGTCGCGGCGCTGCGCGGGCAGGGGCTGCTGCGAAGCGAGGAGCCCTACCCGCACACCGTTCCCTTCTCCCACCGGTCCGGTGAGCGGATCGAGCCGCTCATCTCGCTCCAGTGGTTCATGCGGATGGACGAGCTGGCGCCGCCGGCGATCGAGGCGGTCAGGGACGGCCGGGTGCGGATCCATCCCGAGAGCCAGGCCCGGCGTTACCACGAGTGGCTCGAGAACATCAGGCCCTGGTGCATCTCGCGCCAGCTCTGGTGGGGGCACCGGCTCCCGGTCTGGTACCGGGACGGCGAGACCTGGGTCGGCATGGAGGATCCGGAGGGCGAAGGATGGGTTCGTGAGGAGGACGTGCTCGACACCTGGTTCAGCTCCGCGCTGTGGCCATTCGCCACGCTCGGCTGGCCCGACCGGACACCGGAGATGGAGGCCTTCTACCCGACCGACGTCCTCTCCACGGCACGGGACATCCTCTTCCTCTGGGTGGCCCGGATGGTGATGATGGGGCTGAAGTTCACCGGTGAGGTGCCGTTCAGCGACGTCTACGTCCACCCGGTGATCCAGGCCCCCGACGGCCGGCGGATGAGCAAATCGCTGGGCACGGGGATCGACCCGATCGACGAGATCGACCGCCACGGGGCAGACGCGGTGCGCTTCGGCCTGCTGGCCATGGCTTCCACCCAGGACGTCCGTTACTCGCGCGAGCGGGTCGAGCAGGGGGAGGCGCTGGCCAACAAGCTCTTCAACGCCTCCCGCTTCGTCCTGCTCAACGTGGACCCGGATGCTCCCGCCCAGCTTCCGGACCGCTCAGCGATGACGGTGGAGGACCGCTGGATCTGCTCGCGGCTGCAGAGGGTGGTCGGCGAGACGGCAGGCCACATCGAGGCCTTCGAGTTCTCCCGGGCGGCCTTCGGGCTCTACGACTTCGTCTACGGCGAGCTCTGCGACTGGTACCTCGAGCTGGTCAAGGGCCGTGACTTCGACGCAAACCTCTCGGCCACCCTGCTTGGCGTCCTGCGAACCACGCTGGCCCTCGCCCATCCGTTCATCCCGTTCGTCACCGAGGAGCTCTGGGACTCGACGCCGGGTACCGAGGGGCTGCTGGCCGGGTCGGCGTGGCCGGCGGTCGACGAGGGGCGGATCGACCCCGAGGCCGAGGAGCGGGTCGGGGCGGTCATCGCAGCGGTGACCGAACTGAGGTCCTGGCGCAGTTCGGCCGGCGTGGCGCCGGGCAGGTTCCTGGGCGCGCGGCTGGAGGCCCCCGGCCTCGAGGCCGACCGCGAGATGGTCATGCGCCTGGCCCGGCTCGACGAGGCGGCCTTCGAGGGTGATGTGACGGCCACGGTGGCCGTCCCGGGAGGAACGGTGGAGATAACGGCCGGCGACGCCATAGACCTCGAGGCCCGCGAGCGGGAGCTCGCCGGGCGCCGGGCCCGGGTCGAGGAAGAGATCGCTCGGGCCGAAGGGAAGCTGGCCAACGAGGGCTTCACGTCGAAGGCGCCGCCGGAGCTCGTCGCCGCCGAGCGCGAGAAGCTCGAGCGCCTTCGCGATGAGCTCGCCGCCCTCTGAGCAGGCCGGCCGGGCTCCCGGCCCGTCGCCCTCGTCCTTCGCCGAGGCCGGACGGTGGCTGCTCGGCCTCGAGCTCTTCGGCATGGACTTCGGGACCGACCGGATGCGCCGGTTGCTTGGTGCGCTCGGCAACCCTCAGCGTTCCTTCCGGGCTATCCACGTCGTCGGGTCGAACGGGAAGAGCTCGACCACCCGCCTGGCCGATGCCGTCCTGCGTTCCCAGGGGACGGCGAGCGGGGCCTACCTATCCCCGCACCTTCGCTCCTGGAACGAGCGGGTGCTCGTGGGCGGAGCCCCGGTTGGGGAGGCGGCGTTCACCGCAGCGGTGGCGCGCGTGGCGCAGGCCGCCCCGGGAGCCGCCGCCGGCGGGGGCCCGGTCACCCAGTTCGAGGCCCTCACGGCGACCGCTTTCCTCCTCCTGGCCGAGGCCGGGGTCGCGGCCGCCGTGGTGGAGGCCGGCCTCGGGGGAAGGCTCGACGCGACCAACGTGCTCGACGCGCCGGTCACCGTCTGTACCTCGGTGGGGCTGGAGCACACGCGCTGGCTCGGCGGGACGGTGGGGGAGATCGCCACCGAGAAGCTTGATGTCGTGGCGCCGGGATCGACGCTGGTCATTCCGGCCGACCTGGCGCCCGAGGCCTTCGACGTGGCGGCGGCCACCGCCGGCAGGCGCGACGCGAGGCTCGTCGTCGCCCCGGCGGACAGCTCCCTGGCCCCACCCGGGACGCCGCCCTTCCTCAGGGCGAACCTGGCCCTCGCCCTCGCGGCCTGTCACGCCTTCCTGGGGGCGATCGACGAGGGGGCCGCGGCTTCGGTGCTCTCCGAGGGGGCGCTGGACATCCCGGGGCGGTTCGAGATCGCGGGCCGTGATCCGCTCACCATTCTCGACGGCGCCCACAACCCCGATGGCGCCGCCGCGCTGGCCCGGGCGCTGGCCGGGGCCAGCGGGCCGGTAGTGGCCTGCATGGCGATCCTCGACGATAAGGACGCCGGGGGCCTGATCGGGGCGCTCTCCGGCGTGGTGGACCGCTTCGTCCTTACCTCGTGCGCCCACCCCCGTTCACTGGCGCCGGAGGCCCTCGGTGCCGTTGCCTCACGGGCCGGAGTCGAAGAGTTCGAGCTCGCCGGCGAGCCCCACGATGCACTGGCCCGCGCCCGTGCCCTCGCCGGCAGGGGCGGGACCGCGGTGGCCACCGGGTCGCTATACCTGATCGCCGACCTGGGCCGCGAACGCGGCGCCGGCGGAGGATCCACCCTGTGAACGACAACGGCCCATCGGTACTCGCAATGGTCGTCATCGTGGCGGTCTCGGTCGCGGCGGTGATCCTCGTCTTCTTCGGCGTCGGCTACGCCTTCGGACGCCTCTTCCTCTGAGCTCGTCGCTGCGGGCAGCTGCGGACCGCCCGGGCAGGTAATCCCGCGTGACCGGCGAACGGTGCTTTACCCTCACGGGCCAGCCGATGGACACTCCATTCGCGATATTCGGTCTCGGCGGAACGCTAAGCGTGATCGTCCAGCTGATCATCCTCGGGGCGATAGTCATCTGGCTCGCGCTCGTCTGGTACACGTACGCCGACGCCCGGCGCCGGCTGGACGACCGGCTCCTGGTGCGCACCGCCACCGCAGCCGCCCTGATCTTTCCGCTGATCGGGACCGTCGTCTACGTGATCGTGCGGCCGCCGGAGTACCTCGAGGACCGGCTCGAGCGGGAGCTCGAGATGGATGCTGCCGCGGCGCGGCTGGCGTCGGCCGACTTCCGCGCCTGCCCGCACTGCGAGGAGATGGTCGGCTCCACCTACCTGCGCTGCCCCCACTGCATGAGCAAGCTTCGGGACCCGTGTGGCTCCTGTGGCCGCGCGCTGGATCCCGAATGGCTGCTCTGCCCCTACTGCGAGGCCGAGATCCCCGGCGTCACGCCAAGCCCGGAGGAGCAGGCCCGCGAGCAGCGCCGCCGGGAGCGCGAGGCCGAACGGCTCGCCGCCGAGGAGGAGGAAGAGGCGGCCGACTACGAGGAGGAGCCGCAGTACGAGGAGCCGGCCACCGAGGAAGACTTCGCCGTCGTCGAGGAGGTTGACCTCTTCACCGACGACCGGGAAACCAACCGCTGAACGAAGGGCAGGAGATGGACCGCACGCTGATTCTCGTAAAGCCGGATGCCTTCGCCGCGGGGCTGAGCGGCGAGATCCTCGCCCGTTTCGAGCGCAAGGGGCTGAGCCCGGTGGCGATGGAGCTGATGACCGTCGACCGCGAGCTGGCCGAGGCCCATTACGCCGAGCACGCGGGCAAGCCGTTCTTCAAGGAGCTGGTCTCGTTCATCACCAGCGGGCCGCTCGTGGCGATGGTGCTCGAGGGTCCGCGCGCCGTCCCGGCCGCCCGGCAGGTGATCGGAGCCACCGACCCGCTCGAGGCCTCCCCGGGCTCGATCCGAGGCGACTTCGCCCTGGAGGTCTCCAGCAACATGGTTCACGGCTCCGACTCCGACGAGTCGGCGGCCCGCGAAGCGAAGCTCTTCTTCCCTGACCTGGCCTGACCCCACCGAGGGACCCCTGGACTGGCGGCCCGGGCTGCGGCTGGTCCTCGCCTCGGGCTCCCCGCAGCGCCGGGAGATCCTCGAAAGCCTCGGGATCGCTTTCGAGGTAGACGAACCCGGGGTGGAGGAACTGGACTCGGGAGATCCGGCTGCGGTGGCGCTCGAGAACGCCCGCCGTAAGGCCCGGGCGGTTCGCGTGCGCCATCCCGGCGAGGAGACCGTCGTGCTGGCCGCCGACACCGTCGTGGCCCTCGACGGCAGGATCCTCGACAAGCCCCGCAGCGCAGGCGAGGCCGAGGCCTCGATCGGCGCACTGGCCGGAACCAGCCACGAGGTATTCGGCGCCGTGGTCCTGGCCGGCCCCGGTCCGGCCTGGCGCGAGGGCCAGGCGCGGAGCGTGGTTACCTTCCGCCCGCTTACGGCGGATGAGGTTGCCGGCTACGTGGCGAGCGGCGAGTGGAAGGGCCGCGCGGGCGGCTACGCGATCCAGCTCGGGGGCGGCGGGCTGGTCGAGGCGCTCGAGGGTGAGAGGAGCAACGTCGTGGGTCTCTCGACCGACCTGCTCGACACCCTGGTGCAAGGTCTCGTGCCTGCTGGCGGGGCCGCGGGCGACCGCTACAATCCGTAGGGACGCGGATCGCCGTTTCCCCCGTATTTGCGGGGATTTTCCGGGAGCGCGTCCTCCACAGCAATGGGCGTACTCAGCTATCTGACCGGGATGGGCGGCCGTGACATGGCGGTGGACCTGGGCACGGCCAACACGCTGGTCTACGTGCGCGGCCGGGGGATCGTTCTCTCCGAGCCGAGCGTGGTGGCGATCGACGCCCGCAGCGGGGAGGTGCACGCCGTCGGCGTTGAGGCCAAGCGGATGCTCGGCCGCACCCCGGGAACGATCCAGGCGATCCGCCCGCTCAAGGATGGCGTCATCGCCGACTTCGACGTAACCGAGGAGATGCTCCGCCACTTCATCCAGAAGGTCCACCAGAGCCGCTTCGCCCACCCGAGGGTGGTCGTCTGCGTGCCCTCCGGAGTGACCGGCGTGGAGAAGCGGGCGGTCGAGGAGGCTTGCCTCTCGGCCGGCGCGCGCCAGGCCTACCTGATCGAGGAGCCGATGGCGGCGGCGATCGGGTCCGGGCTCCCGATCGGCGAGCCGACCGGGTCGATGATCGTCGACATCGGCGGCGGCACCAGCGAGGTGGCGGTGATCTCCCTCGGGGGAATCGTCGTGGCCCGCTCGATCCGGATCGGGGGCGACGAGCTCGACGAGGCGATCATCAACTACGCCAAGCGGGAGTACAAGCTGCTGATCGGCCAGCAGACCGCCGAGGAGCTGAAGCTGGAGATCGGTTCGGCCCACGAGATGCGCGAGGAGGTGCAGGCCGAGATCCGCGGCCGCGACCTGGTCAGCGGGCTGCCCAAGACGGTGGTGCTGACCAGCGAGGAGATCCGGGCCGCACTCGAGGAGCCGATGGGGCAGATTATCGGTGCCATCAAGGAGACCCTCGACAGCACGCCCCCCGAGCTGGCGTCCGACATCATGGACCGCGGCATCATGCTGGCGGGAGGCGGCTCGCTGCTCCACGGGCTTGCCGACCGGCTGCGGGAGGAGACTCAGATGCCGGTCCA
>CAIKSH010000108.1 GCA_903830015.1 uncultured Solirubrobacterales bacterium
CCGTCGAGGCGCTGGATCCGGCCGGTCCCTCCGTGACCGCGCTCTCGGCGGCCGGCGAGATGGTGACGTTCGGGGGCGATCTAGTGGTCGGCTGCGACGGCGCCGGGTCAGCGGTTCGCTCGCTGGCGGGGATCGCCTTCTCCACCGATGATTATCCCACCGGAGCAGTTCGCGCCTACGTGCGTAGCGTGCCGGAGGATTCGCTGCCGTCGGCCGGCGAGCCGCTCTGCGCCCTCTGTTACTTCCGCGACGGCGGCGACGGCGTGAGCCTGCTGCGGATGCACGACGAAATCCGGCTGGTAGTGCGGACCACCGGTGAGCAGGAAGACGATGTGCGAATTGCCGAGGCGCTCGCTGCCGCGACTCCCTGGTCGGCCGGCGAACTGGAGATCGACAGGGTTGACGGCTACCGGCTGCAGCGTGGCGTGGCAGACTCGTACATGCCCGAAAGCGGGCGGGTGCTGGTCCTCGGGGACGCAGCGCACCTCACCTCCACGGCAGGCGGGCTGAACATGAACTCAGGGATTCACGATGCATTCGCTCTCATGCCCGCAGTCGGGGACTGGCTGCACGGGCGCTGCCGGCGCCCAACCGTCAAGGAGGTCGCGGCGGCAAGGCGCGATTACCTGCTGGGCAGCGTCATCCCGCGAAGCGAGCGCCGGGTCCGGGGCGTCGAGGATCCCGACGGCGACGCGGTCTCGGGCCACCTCGACGAGATCTCGGCGATTGCCGCCGACCCCGCGGCGGCCCGCCGGTTCTTGTCCGAGGACTCGCTGCTCGACTCGCCGATGGCCGGTGCCGGCAGGCCGCTGGGCGCGCGATGAGGATCTGGCTCCAGAAGCACGTCGTGGAGGGCCGGATGCCCGAGCTCGACGAGTGGTACCGCGAGCATGTCGCTGCAGTCGTCGACCCGGGAACCGAGGTCGTCACCCACACGCTTCCGCCGGAGGCCTACGCGGCCGATATTCCCGAACAGCGCGTGACCTTCGGAGCGCTGGCTCATCACTTCAACCACTACTTCGCCCGCTCGGCCGCCCAGGCCGACCGCGAGGGCTACGACGCGTGGGTGATCGCCGCCGGCCAGGACCCGGGCCTAGACGCGGCGCGGTCCATGGCGACCATACCCGCGCTCGGTTACGGGAGCGTTGTTTTCAATTACTGCCTGCGCGAGGGGGTTCGCTTCGGGATCATCGGCTTTGCGGAGGGGCTGCGCGAGCCGATAACCGCCAACGTCGAGCGCTACGGCGCCGGCCACCTGCTTGCCGGCTACGCGATCATCCCTGGCGGTCCGAAGGCGATGGCGGCGGCGATCACCGGCGACCCGCAGCGGTTCCTTGAGGAGGTGGGCGAGGCGGCGGCCGAGGCTGCCGCTGCCGGCGCTCAGGTAATCGTCCCGGCCGAGGGGCTCCCGGCCGAAGCCCTCTGGCATTACGGCGTGCGTGAGGCCTGCGGGTTGCCGGTGCTCGACCCGCTTGGCCTCCTGCTCAAGAGCGCCGAGACGGAGGTTCGTCTCCGCGCACTGGGAAGCGTCGCCCGCCCGACGAAGGGATTTTGGTTTGCCCGCCCGGGAGAGGAGGCAATGGAGGAGGTGGAGTCGGCGTTCCCCGGCCGCCCGATCGTGGATCCCGGCCGGGATGACGCCCGGTGAGTGCCGGCCCGAGCCGGCTTAGGCGCATGCCAGCCGCGCGGCGGCTGGCCGGCGATGCGGGCCTCGATCCTTCGAGCCTGGTCCAGCCGATTTTCGTCCGCGATGGCCTCGACCGACCGCGGTCGATCGATTCGATGCCGGGTCAGGAACAGCACTCCATCGAGTCGGCGGCCGGCTTCGCGGCCGTCTGTGCCGCGGCGGGAGTCGGTGGAGTCATGGTCTTCGGCATCCCCTCTGAGAAGGACGAGCTGGGCTCGGAAGCCTCGGACCCTGAGGGGGTAATGCAGCGTGCCCTTCGGGCGATCGCCAGTGAGGTGGGGGATGAGGTGGTCGTCATCGGCGACGTGAATCTCGACGAGTACACCACCCATGGGCACACCGGCGTCCTCGATCCAGCGGGCGACGTGGACAACGATGCGAGCATTGCCAGCTTCGCCCGGGTCGCGGTAGCCCAAGCCGACGCCGGGGCGGCGATGGTCGCGCCGAGTGGCATGATGGACGGGCAGGTGGCGGCGATCCGTGCGGCCCTTGACGCTGCTGGCCACGACCAGGTGGCGATCATGGCCTACGCAGCCAAGTTCGCGTCCAGCTATTACGGCCCGTTTCGCGGCGCGGTCGAATCCTCGCTTACCGGTAACCGACGCAGCTACCAGCAGGACCCGGGAAACGTCGGGGAGGCGCTTATCGAAACTGCGCTCGATATTGACGAGGGGGCCGACATCGTGATGGTCAAGCCCGCCCTCCCCTACCTCGATGTGATCGAAGCCGTCGCGTCGCGGACCGCGCTTCCGGTCGCTGCCTACCAGGTGTCCGGTGAGTACATGATGGTCGAGGCGGCCGCCAGCTCGGGGCTGGTCGATCGTGGACGTGCGATAGAGGAGAGCCTCCTGGCAATCCGGCGCGCAGGGGCGAAGACGATCGTCACCTACTGGGCGACCGAGTTCGCCGCGTAGGGGCGGCGCCCGTTCAGGCGTAGCCGGCAAGCAACGCCGCAGCGAGTGCATTGCCGCCGGCCAGCGCGCGTTCCACGCCTCCGCTACCGCCGCACCAGTCGCCTGAGGCCCCGATTCCGACCATTGCATCGACGAGGAACTCCTCGTCCAGCGCCTGGGTAACACGGGCGTAGCGCCAGCGGTGGGCGGCCAGGAAGTCGGGGGGTGGCAGGGCGCCGCCGGCCTGGAGGGCAACGCCGAGCGCGCCGAGCAGGTTTCGCTCGACCTCGATCGGCTCGGCCTCCAGCCACTCCTCGCTCCAGAGCGGGCCGGCCTGGAGGGTCCAGCGCTCGCCGGGGTCGCGGCCGGGCTTGGCCGACTCGCGGACCGCCCAGGCCAACTCGGCCTTATCGAACGGGTCGCGGACCAGGTCGACGTCGCCGGGCAGGCGCTCCTGCTCCCAGGCGGCCATCACCGCCCAGCAGGGGCTGAACCGCGCGGTGTCGGCGCGGTCGGCCAGGGCCGGCGCCACGTCGGCGAGAAGGCGGGCGGCCTGCGGGGCCGGCGCGGTCACCGCGACCCGGTCGAAGACGCCCAGCGGCTCCCCGCCGGCGCTCAGCTCCAGCCCGCCGGGAGCCCCTCCGACCGCCGCCACCTCGACGCCGGTTCGCAGCTCCAGGCCCGAGGCCAGGGCCCTCGCCCCGGAGCTCATCGCGGGCACCGGGACGGCGCCTTCGGCGAAGGGCGCCACCTCGGCGCCGGCCTCGCGGAAGGAGCTGGCCGCGCCGCCGTCCTCGAGGATGGGGCAGCCGTGGTCGAAGCGCAGCCCCTCGGCCCGTCGGCTCGAGGTTCGCCCACCCGGTCCGCGGCTCTTTTCGAAGACCGTCACCCCGTGGCCGGCGTCCAGCAGCGAGCGGGCACAGGCCAGCCCGGCCGGCCCCGCGCCGATGACCGCAATTTCCATACATCCGGAGGCTATCCGCGGTTAGGATGCCGACCGTCCCAAGTAAACCCGGAAGGAGCCGGAATGTCGGACGAAACCACCAAGTACCTGCTCGGCGAGGACCAGATCCCCACGCACTGGATCAACCTCATGCCCGACCTTCCCGGCGAGCCGCTGCCGCCCCTGAGTCCGGCCACCAAGGAGCCTGCCGCTCCCGAGGAGCTGCTGGCGATCTTCCCGCCCGGGCTGCTCGAGCAGGAGATGACGCCGGAGCCCGAGGTCGAGATTCCCGAGGAGGTCCGTAACGCCTACCGCCTCTGGCGCCCGACCCCGCTCTACCGCGCCCGGCGCCTGGAGAAGGAACTCGATACCCCGGCGCACATCTATTACAAGTACGAGGGCGTCTCACCGTCGGGCTCGCACAAGCCCAACACCGCCGTTCCCCAGGCCTACGAGAACGCCAAGGCGGGAATCAAGAAGCTCTCCACCGAGACCGGTGCCGGCCAGTGGGGCTCTTCGCTGGCCTTCGCCTGCGGGCTCTTTGGCCTGGAGTGCGAGGTCTTCATGGTCGGCGGCTCCTACGACCAGAAGCCCTACCGGCGCTCGATGATGGAGACCTGGGGCGCCGAGGTGCACCGTTCGCCCTCGCAGGTGACCCAGGCCGGGCGCGACAACGCCCAGCACGACTCCGGCTCACTGGGAATCGCCATCTCCGAGGCGGTCGAGGTGGCCGCCCAGGACCCGGACACCAACTACGCCCTGGGCTCGGTCCTGGGCCACGTCCTGCTGCACCAGACGGTTATCGGCCAGGAGACGATCCTGCAGATGGAGATGGCCGGCGAGGAGCCCGACGTGATCGTCGGCTGCGTCGGCGGCGGCTCCAACTTCGGCGGCCTGACCATCCCGTGGCTGCGACGCAACCTGCGCGACGGGGCCAAGACCCGGTACCTGGCCACCGAGCCGGCGGCTTGCCCGACCCTCACCAAGGGCGTATACGCCTACGACCACGGCGATATCGCGGGGATGACCCCGATCATGCCGATGTACACCCTGGGCCATAAGTTCGTGCCGCCCTCGATGCACGCCGGCGGCCTGCGTTACCACGGCGACTCGCCGCTGGTCTCCGCGCTGGTCCACGAGGGGCTGGTCGAGGCGCGTGCCTACAACCAGAACGAGTGCTTCCGCAACGGCACCACCTTCGCCCGGACCGAGGGGATCATCCCGGCGCCCGAGCCGACGCACGCGATCAGCGGCGCGATCGAGGAGGCGCTGGCCGCCAAGGAGGCAGGCGAGGAGCGGGTGATCCTGTTCGGGCTCTGCGGCCACGGCCACTTCGACCTGGCCGCCTACGACGCTTTCCTGGCCGGAACGCTCGAGGATCCCGAGTTCTCTCAGCAGGATATGGACGCTGCCGTGTCGAACCTGCCTGAAGGAGTTCCATCCCTCTGAGTCCCAGAGGGCTCCAATAACCCTGAAATCAAGGAGATTTCAAGAAAAATGACTACCGCAGGCAGCTCGCCGGGTCACATCGACATCGGCGGAATTCTCAGCGAGGCCACCGATACGTGGAAGAAGTCCTTCGCCACGATCTGGGTCATCGCCCTGATCCTCATCGTCCCAGTCGCGATTCTCGGCTACTTCGCGACCAAGTCGGTGATCATCAACATCATCTACGCGATCGCCGCGCTGGTGGTCTCCCTTTACCTCCAGGGAGTCCTCTCGCGGATCGTCCAGGACGTGCGCGAGGACGGCAAGGTCGACTGGTCGGTCGGTGAGCTCCTCAAGAGCATCAATCCCAAGCTGCTTCCGCTGCTCGGGCTCTCGATCGTGGTTGGCATCCTGGTCACCATCGGCCTGATCTTCTTCATCATCCCGGGGGTCATCCTGGCGCTGATGTGGCTCGTCGCGGTCCCGGTGATGATCATCGAGGACAAGGGCGTCTTCGACTCGATGAGCCGAAGCGGTGAGCTCACCAAGAGCAACCGCTGGCGCCTTCTCGGCCTGATCATCGTGATCTACATCGGTGTCTTCGTCGTGTTCTTCATCGCGGGGCTGATTGCCGCGGTGCTCCCGATTCTCGGGGTCATTGCGGTGATCGTGCTGGCGGTCATCGTCTACCCGTGGCTCGGCGTGGTCGCGCCGACCGCTTATTACGCCCTGCTCGGCAGCAAGGGCGAGGTAGCCGGGACCATGCCGGCTCCCGGCACGGCCCATCCCGGCGGCGAGCCGCCGGCCCCGGCCGCCTAGCACCCGGGCACTCCTGCGGTAACGCGAGCCGGTCCCGGGATTCGTCCCGGGGCCGGCTTTCGCGTGCCTGGGCCTAGGCTGCGACCGGCTCGACGGCCGGCTCGGAGCGCGAGTCCAGGATCGGCGCGGGCCCCGCGGCGCGAACGGTCATCGGCATTCCGTTCCTCGGGGAAAGGGTGGGCGCCAGGCGGGTGTCGAGCTCGAAGCCGGGCAGCAGCTCGAGGCGGTAGCGCTCGAGGATCGAGCGCAGGATCACGCCGATCTCGGCCTGGCCGAAGCGCATGCCGATGCAGGTGCGCGAGCCGCCGCCGAACGGGATGTACTGGCCCTTGCGCAGGGCGGCCTTGCCCTCCTCGGTGAACCGCAGCGGATCGAAGCGCTCCGGCTCGTCCCAGACGTCGGGCAGGTGGTGGCTGGCCCACGAGCAGTAGTTCACGTGCGCGTTGCCCGGCACGGTTGCTCCCGCGAACTCGTAGGGCTCCACCGAGCGGCGCGGGCCGATGTAGGCCGGCGGGTACATGCGCAGCGTCTCGTCGAGGAGCATCTCCGGGGTGATCCGGGGATCCTCGAGCAGTTCCGGATTGCGGGACAGCTCGTAGAACATGAAGGCCACCGTCGAGGTGGTCGTGTCGTGGCCGGCGAAGAGCAGTGTCATCACGTGGTCGCGGACCTGCTTGTCGCTCAGCGGCGTGCCGTCCTCGAAGG
>CAIKSH010000109.1 GCA_903830015.1 uncultured Solirubrobacterales bacterium
CGCCTATCTCCTCTACCCGAGCGCCGCCGCCCTGAGCGAGGAGGCGACGCGAAGGCTCAGCGCCCTTTCGGACTACACCGAGCTCGGCGCCGGCTTCAAGGTGGCGATGCGCGACCTCGAGATCCGTGGCGCCGGCAACCTGCTCGGCGACGAGCAGTCCGGCCACGTGGCCGCCCTGGGCTTCGAGCTTTACCTGGCCATGATCGACGAGGCGGTGCGCGAGGCCGGGCCGGCGGGAGCCGAGGAGCCCCGCGAGCCGGTGCGGGTCGACGTCGACGTGGACGTCTACATCCCGGCCGACTACGTCCCCTACGAGCAGGCCAAGATCGACATCCACCGGCGGATCGCCGCCGCGGCCGAGGTCGCCGACCTTGGGCTCCTGCGCGAGGAGCTGGAGGACCGCTTCGGCCCGCCGCCCGAGCCACTCACCAACCTTCTTGCCCTTCAGGAGGCCCGGATCCGCTTCGGGCAGGCGGGAGTGGGGAACGTCGGCCTGCGCGGGGGCCGGCTGACCGCCACCCCGGTCGACCTCGACGACCAGGCGGCGGCCCGCCTGGGCGCCGAACTGCCGCAAGCCCGCTACGAACCGGGCCGCTCGACGCTCACCCTCGACGTCGGGGAGGACCCGGAAAGTCGGTTCGTGCGCGTCCGGGAGCTGGCCGGCGTACTGGCCTCGGTGGCTGGGGCGCAGGGGGATGATGGCGCGTGAGACGGGCCGAATGCCTATTATCGCCGGAGCTATGAACCGGTCTATCCGTCTCCTGGTCCCTGCGGCAGCCGTTGCCGCCTCGCTCGCCATCGCCGGCTGCGGCGGCGTCCCGAGCGACGACGTGGCCAAGATCGACGGCCAGACGATCTCCAAGGACACCTTCAACCGCTGGGTGAAGGTCGCCTCGGCCTCCTCGGCCGCCCAGGACCCGACCGCCAAGGCCGCGGTGCCGGACCCGCCGAACTACACCAACTGCATCGCCGCCAAGCGCAAGGCCGCCCCGAAGCCGGTCAAGGGCCAGCCCGAGCAGACCGACGCCGAGTTCAAGAAGCAGTGCGCGGACGCCTACAACACGCTCAAGACCCAGGTCATGCAGTTCCTGATCCGCTCCCAGTGGCTTGAGCTGCAGGCCAACGAGCTGGGAATCGAGATCCCCGAGTCCAAGATCAAGGCGGAGTTCGCCAAGGCCCGCAAGCAGGCCTTCCCCTCCGACAAGGCCTACGCCGAGTTCCTCAAGAACTCGGGCCAGACCGAGGCCGACCTCCTCTTCCGCCAGCGCTCGCAGCTCCTCGAGCAGCGGATCACCGAGCAGGTCAACAAGGCCTCCAAGAACATCAGCCAGGAAGAGATCGACGCTTACTACAACAAGAACAAGTCGCAGTTCGTCCAGCCGGCCACGCGCGACCTCAACGTCGTGCTGACCAAGGACAAGGCGACCGCGGAGAAGGCCAAGAAGGCCCTCGAGAGCGGCCAGTCCTGGGCCACGGTGGCCAAGGAGTACTCGATCGACCCGGCCTCCAAGAAGGACGGGGGCAAGCTCCCGGCGGTGGCCGAGGGCTCGCAGGAGACCGCGTTCGACAAGGCGATCTTCAGCGCGCCGAAGGGCAAGGTCGAGGGCCCGGTCAAGACCAGCCTCGGCTACTACGTCTTCGAGGTCACCAAGGAGACCCCGAAGAAGACCCAGAGCCTCAAGCAGAC
>CAIKSH010000110.1 GCA_903830015.1 uncultured Solirubrobacterales bacterium
ACCCTGGGCATCGTCCGCTACCTGGAGCGGGTCAAGCTCGCGGCGGTGATCGGCCGTCCCGAGGGGCAGTCGGTCGACGAGGCGCTCGCCCAGGCCAACGCGGTACTGCTGCAGTCGGCGACCTCGGTCCAGCGTGAGGCGCTGGAGGCCAGCCCGCTCGACGAGCTCGTCCTGGCCGCCGAGCGCGAGACCGAGGAGCGCGCGGCGGCGATCGCCCGCCGGGCCGAGCCCTCGCTTGAGGGCTTCCTGCCCCGTCGCGGCGAAGGGCTGGTGCTCAGCGCCTCGGATATCGAGACCTACCGCGCCTGCCCGCTGCGCTACAAGTTCGCCCGCGTCTACCGGATCCCCCAGGAGCCGACGCTCAACCAGCGCTTCGGGATCCTCTTCCACCAGGTCCTCGAGCGCTACCACCAGTCCGGCGGCTCGACCCTCGAGGAGCTGCTCGACCTGCTCGACACCGGCTGGCGGCGCGCCGGCCTGGGCGACAGCGACGAGGAGCGCCAGCTCCACGCCAAGGCCCGCGAGGCGCTGCGCCTATACGAGGCCCGCACCCGCGACGAGGAGAGCGAGCCGGTCTGGTTCGAGAAGCCGTTCCAGTTCCGGCTCGGGGAGCACACGCTGCGCGGCCGCGTCGACCGCGTCGACCGGCTGCCCGACGGCGGCTACGAGCTGATCGACTACAAGACCGGCCGCCCGCGCCCGGCCGAGGAGCTGCGCGAGGACGTCCAGCTCTCGCTCTACGCACTGGCCGCCCGCGAGTCGTGGGAGGTCGAGTCAGAGCGCCAGAGCTACCACTACGTCCTCGACGACCGCAAGGTTCCGCTGCCGGCCGCCGAGATCGACCGCGACTGGATCCGCGAGACCGTGCTCGAGGTCGCCGGAGGGATAGCCAGCCAGGGCTTCGAGCCGACGCCGAGCATCGCCGCCTGCTCGATCTGCGACTTCCAGATCGCCTGCCCGGCCGCCGAGCGCTAGGAACCCACGGCGCCCGCCAGCCACGGGCCGCCGGGCGTCAGGACTCGTCGCCGCGCTGATTGAGGAAGCGCTGGAAGTCGCGGGCCAGCGCGTCGGCCGAGGGGACCTCTTCCTCGATCTCCATCTCGGCCTCGGCGTCGGCGGCCTCCTCGAGCCGCTCGACGAACCGGCGGACCTCCTCGTCTCCGGCCACCGCGCTGCTCACCCGCCGCTCGTAGTCGGCGGCCGCCGACTCGAGCTCTCCGGCGTCGACGCTCACGCCCGCGACCGACTCGACCTTGCGCACCAGCGCCAGCGAGGCCTTCGGGTTGGGGGCGGCGGCAACGTAGTGGGGGACGCTCGCCCAGACGCTCACCGCCGGCATACCCGCCTCCTCGAAGGCACCGTGAAGGACCCCGGTGATGCCGGTTGGCCCCTCGTAGGAGGGAGGCGAGACGCTGGCGCGCTCGGCAAGGGCCTCGTCGCCGGTGATCCCGACCAGCGGGACAGGGCGCGTGTGGGCCACGTCGGCAAGCAGCGCGCCGAGCGAGATCACCATCTGCACGTCGAGCGCCTCGGCGAGGTCGATGATCGACTCGCAGAATCCGCGCCAGCGCAT
>CAIKSH010000111.1 GCA_903830015.1 uncultured Solirubrobacterales bacterium
CAGCGGGGCCGGGGAAGACCCGGAAGCCGGCGGGCGCGCCTAGCTCTTCGGGGCGTCCTGCCCTGCCCCGAGCAGGCGAAGGTCGGAGGCCAGGCCTTCGGGGGTCAGCTCGCTGATCGGAAAACCGATCGCCTGGCGCCCGTCCGCGCCCAGCAGGACCACCGAGGCGGAGTGCTCCCGACCCTCGGCCTGCGGCGCGATGCCAAAGCTTCGCCAGACCGGCTGCAGGTCGCTTTCGCTGCCCAGCAGGAAGCGCATCCGCCCGCTGAGCCTCTGCCGCGCGAGAAAGCGCCGGGCGCTGGCCGGGGTGTCGCCGGCCGGGTCGACGCTAACCGCCACCACCGGCACGTCGGTTCCCAGCTCGTCGAGGGCACCGCGCACCTGCTGGGCGATGGTCGGGCAGTCGTTCTGGCAGCCGGTGTAGAGGAAGGTCACCACCACCGGACTCCCGCGGTAGCGGGCCACGTCGACCATCTTTCCCTCCTCGTCCCTGAGGCGAAACGAGGCCGGGGGAGTGGTGGGGCGCAGGGCGCCGGCGAAGCTGCCGCTCTTCACCGCACCGGTCGCCGGCTGGGAGTCAGGGTTCCAGAGCAGCACGAAGGCGAGCACTCCGAGGAGGACGACCGTGGCCACGGTCATGAGGGTGAGGCGCAGCCGCTGGTTCATCTGCCGCTGAGACTAGGGCGGGCCGGTGGCGTCCGCCCCCGGTACGCAGCTATACTTTCTGAAGTAACGTCCATCGAAAGCATCGTCAGGAGAGCAACAAGGTGAGCGCTTCCGGAGCTGAGCTTCTCAAGCGGGTAAAGGAACAGATTCGCGAGGTCGACCCCTCCGAGGTCTCGCAGCTGCTGGGCGAGGGCGTGGTGGTCGTCGACTGCCGCGAGACCGAGGAGCTGGCCGCCGGGATGATCCCCGGGGCCGTCCACATACCCCGCAGCTACCTGGAGACCCGGATCGAAGCGACGGTGCCGGACCGCAGCCAGCGGGTGATCCTGTACTGCGCCTCCGGCGTCCGTTCGGCGTTCGGAGCCCACACCCTGATGGCGGAGATGGGCTACGACGACGTCGAGTCGATGACCGGCGGCTTCACCCTCTGGAAGGACCGCGGCTACGAGGTCGAGGTGCCGAGGGCGCTTACCGCGGAGCAGCGCGACCGCTACAGCCGCCACCTGCTCGTTCCCGAGGTCGGCCCCGAGGGCCAGCAGAAGCTTCTGGACGCGCGCGTCCTGCTGCTCGGGGCCGGCGGCCTGGGCTCGCCGACCGCCCTCTACCTTGCCGCGGCCGGGGTGGGAACGATCGGGATCGTCGACGACGACGTGGTCGACCTCTCCAACCTCCAGCGGCAGGTAATCCACAGCACCGACAGGCTCGGGGTTCCCAAGACCGAGTCGGCCGCCGAGGCGATCCGCGCGCTCAACCCCGACGTCGAGGTCGTCGGCTACCAGACCCGCCTGGATGCCTCCAACATCATGGAGATCATCGAAGGCTGGGACGTGATCGTCGACGGTGTCGACAACTTCCCGACCCGCTACCTGCTCAACGACGCCAGCGTCCGGCTGAAGATCCCGGTCGTCTCGGCAGCGATCCTGGGCTTCGAGGGGCAGCTGAGCGTCTTCGCCCCGTACGAGGGGCCCTGCTACCGCTGCCTGTTCCGCCAGCCGCCCCCTGCGGAGCTGGCGCCCTCCTGCGGCGCCAACGGCGTCCTGGGCGTCCTGCCGGGGACTATGGGGCTCCTCCAGGCGACCGAGGTCATCAAGCTGATCATCGGCGCCGGCGAGCCGCTGATCGGCCGGCTGCTGATGTACGACGCCCTCGAGGCCACCTTTACCGAGCTCAAGGTCCGCCGCGACCCCGACTGCCCGATCTGCTCGCGCGATCCCGACTCGATAGCCGACGAGGAGCTCGGGGTCTTTCCGGACTACGAGGCGTTCTGCGCCGCCTCCGGATAACCTGCCGCCATGGCCACGGTCCGGATTCCGCCCGTCCTGCGTCCCGCGGTGGGGGGCGAGCGCGAGGTCGTCGCGGAGGGCTCGACGGTCGGAGAGATCCTGACCGCGCTCGTCGAGGCCCACCCGGAGACCCGGGAGCAGATCTTTGCCGAGGACGGCGAGCTCAACCGCTACGTCAACGTCTACCTCAACGACGAGGACGTGAGGGTTCTCGACGGCCTGGGAACCGGCGTCGGCGAGAGCGACGAGCTGGTGATCCTCCCGGCCATGGCCGGCGGCTCGCTGCCGGCCTGAGAGCACCGTTCGACAGCCCGCCGGCGCCTCGCTATCCTGAATGAAGTAATGGCGCTTCCACCGCTGGAAAGGCGGCCCTGCGGGGGCCGGTATTCGGATATCGTCGAGTCGATCGGCGAGACGCCGCTGGTCGAGCTCAAGCGGCTGTCGCCCAAGCCGGGCGTGCGCATCTGGGCGAAGCTGGAGTCGGCCAACCCGACCGGCTCGATCAAGGATCGCGTGGCGCGCTCGCTGGTCGAGAGCGCCGAGGCCGAAGGCCTGATCGCCCCGGGCCAGACGATCCTCGAGCCTACCTCCGGCAACACGGGGATCTCGCTGGCGATGATCTGCTCGCGCAAGGGCTACCCGCTGAAGGTGGTAATGCCCGACAACGTCACTCCCGAGCGCACCGAGCTCCTGAAGATGTACGGGGCCGACATCGTCTACTCGCCCGGCGACCAGGGCTCCAACGGTGCCGTGGCCATGGCCCTCGAGATGGCCGCCGACGATCCCGGCTACTACATGCCCTACCAGTACGGCAATCCCGCCAACCCGCTCGCCCACTACGAGGGAACGGC
>CAIKSH010000112.1 GCA_903830015.1 uncultured Solirubrobacterales bacterium
CAGCTCCTCGACCAGCCGGGCCAGCGCCGCGTCCCCGTCGAGCTCGGGGTATACGAGCTGCGCCCAGGGAGGGCTCGGGCACGGACCGATCGTCCAGTTGGTGGTTCGGTCGTTGACCACCTTGCCGCCCTCCTTGAGCGCGGGGAGCTGGTCGAGGCCGGCTCGGGCCGGGTCGACATCGTCCATCAGACCGGGGGCCACCGGCCCGCTCAGGGCGATCCTCGCGCAGCGCTGGTCGCCGAGGGCCAGGACCCGCTCGCCGTACCAGGAGGGAACGAAGTCGAGGGTTTCCGGGTCGGCGTGGAGCAGGCGCGCGTGCTTTACGTACATGTCGAAGTAGGAGACGTCGACGAATTTCGCCCCGCGCCGGTAGGCGGCGGAGGCCAGCGCCCGGGCCACCTCTTCCTTGCCCACCTCGGCCCCGATCGCCACGACCTGGCCGGGCTGCACGTTGGCCCCGAAGCCGACCAGCAGGTCGGCGTACCGCTCAAGGGTCTGCTCGTCGAAGCCGCTGGGGGTCGTCACCGCGCCAGATTACCGGCGCCCGGGTTGCGGACGGCCGCCGGCGGCCTATCATCCGGGGCATGTCTACCCCCGGATTTCCCGCTGCCCCCGCCGCCGCACCGGTAAGCCGCGAGCGCTCGATCGCCATCTTCAGCCAGACGATGGGCCTGGTGGCCATTACCTGCCTCTTCGCCGCCGCCGGCGCCTGGATCGGCCGCGACCTGGGCGGCCTCTGGTTCCTGCTGCCGTGGATCCTCGCCCTCGGCTGCATCATCGGCCTCAACGTCGCCAACGCCAAGGGAATGACCCAGCTCGCCCTCGTCCTGCTCTTCGCGACCGGCCTGCTGCTCGGCATCTCGATCGGCTACACGGTCAAGTACTACGCGGTGAACGACGCCTCGGCGGTCTACCAGGCGGTCGGCGCCACGGCCCTGTTCGTCGCCGCCCTCGGGGCCGGCGGCTACGCGATCCGCAAGGACCTCTCGTTCCTGTTCCGGTTCCTGTTCTTCGCCCTGCTGGCGCTGATCGTCTTCGGGATCGTCCTGATCTTCGTGAACCTGCCCGGCGGGATGCTGATCTACTCGATCCTCGGCCTGGTCCTCTTCGGCGCCTACGTCGTCGTCTACTTCAACGTGCTGCGCCGGGCCGGTCAGGAGATGGTGATCCCGCTCGCCGCGGGGATCTTCATCTCGATCCTCAACATCTTCCTCTTCTTCCTGCAGATCTTCGGCGGCGGCGGGCGCTGATGATCCGCAACCTGATGGCCTCGCGCCTGAAGGTTCCGGCCGCCGAGCAGACGCTTCCTGGGCGCCAGGAGGAGATACCCGGCGTGCCCGAGCGCCACGCGGTCCTCGACGCGCCGCTCAAGCCGCCGTTTGGCGACGGCGTGCGAACCGCGGTCTTCGGCCTGGGCTGCTTCTGGGGAGCCGAGCGGCTCTTCTGGCAGCTGCCGGGCGTCGTCTCCACCGCGGTCGGCTACGCCGGCGGCACTACGCCGAACCCCACCTACGAGGAGGTCTGCTCCGGGCAGACCGGCCACACCGAGGCCGTGCTGGTCGCCTACGACCCGGCCCGGGTCAGCTACGAGGACCTGCTCAAGGTCTTCTGGGAGGGCCACGACCCGACGCAGGGGATGAGGCAGGGCAACGACGTGGGGACCCAGTACCGGTCGGCGATCTACTGGGACGGCGAGGACCAGCGCGAGGCGGCCGAGCGCTCGGCCCGCATGTACGAGGAGCAGCTGCGTGCCTCCGGCTACGAGCCGGTGACGACCGAGATCGCCCCGGCCGGGCCGTTCTTCTACGCCGAGGA
>CAIKSH010000113.1 GCA_903830015.1 uncultured Solirubrobacterales bacterium
ACGTTCATCCCCTTCTCGGTGGGAACCAGGGCGCGCCCCTCGCGCTCGACGTAACCGACGTCGATCAGACGCTCGATGATCGCCGCGCGCGTCGCCGGGGTACCGATCCCGGAGTCGGTCATCGCCTCGCGCAGCTCCTCGTCCTCGACGAACTTGCCGGCGCCCTCCATGGCTCCGAGCAGCGAGGCGTCGGAAAAACGGCCTGGCGGCTTGGTCTCCTTTTCCAGCGACTCCACGTCGTTGACGGCGGCCTCCTCTCCCTTCTCGAGCCGGGGCAGCTGCTGGTCGGAGCCGGAGTCCTCGTCGTCCTTCTTCTCCCCGCCGGCCAGCTCGCCCCACACGCCGCGCCAGCCGGGGACGATCAGGACCTTGCCGCGGGTCCGGAAGACGTGCCCGGCGACCGTGGTCTCGACGCGGGTGTTCTCGAACTCGGCGTCGGGATGGAAGATGGCCAGGAAGCGCCGGGTGACCATGTCGTAGATCTTGCGGTCGTCGCCGTTCATCTTGTCCAGCCGGTGCTCGGCGTTGGTCGGGATGATCGCGTGGTGGTCGCCGACCTTCTCGTCGTTGACCACCCGGGCCAGCGGCAGCAGGTCGAGCCCGGTGACGTAGGCCGCGGCCTCCCGGTAGGCCGCGTCGTGGCCGACCTTCTCGGCCGTCGGCTTGATCTCGGGGACCATGTCCGAGGTGAGGAACTTGGAGTTGGTTCGCGGGTAGGTGAGCGCCTTGTGCTCCTCGTAGCAGCGCTGGGCGGCGGCCAGCGTCCGACGGGCCGAGAAGCCGAAGCGGGAGTTGGCGTCCCGCTGGAGCGAGGTGAGGTCGTAGAGAAGCGGCGGCTGCTCGGTGCGCTTCTTCTTCTCCAGCTTGGTGATCTCGCCGCGGCCGCCCTTCACGTCGGCGACTATCGCCTCGGCATCCTTGGCGGCGGGAAGGCGGGGCTTCGCGCCCGCGTGGTAACGGCCTTCGTAGGCGCGACCGTCGTCGGTGGCGAACTTCGCGTCCACCAGCCAGTACTTCTCGGGCACGAAGGCCCGGATCTCCTCTTCGCGGCGGGTGAGGATGGCGAGGGTCGGGGTCTGCACGCGGCCGAGCGAGACCGCCCCGTCGAAGGAGGAGCGCAGGCGGATAGTCGCCGCCCGGGTCGCGTTCATCCCGACGATCCAGTCGGCCTCCGAGCGCGACCGGGCCGCCTCTTCCAGGCGGTGGAACTCATCGGCCGGCCGGAGGTGCTCGAGCCCCTCCTTCAGCGCCGTATCGGTCATCGACGAGAGCCAGAGTCGCTCGACCGGCTTCTTCGAGCCCGACTTCTCGTACAGGTAGGCGAAGATCAGCTCGCCCTCGCGGCCGGCGTCGCAGGCGTTCACGACCTCGTCGACCTCATCGCTGCGCAGGAAGCGGCGCACGACCTTCATCTGCTTCTGGGAGCGCTCGTCGCGCACGTCGAGCTTGAACTTCTCGGGCACGATCGGCAGGTCGGCCATCCGCCAGCGCTTGAACTTCTCGTTGTACTCCTCCGGCTCGGCCAGCTGGACGAGGTGGCCAACCGCCCAGCTGATTATGTGGTCCGGGCCCTCGAGCCAGCGGACCGTCTTGTCACCGGGGCTCTTGCCCTTGGCGAAGGGACCCGGCAGCACACGGGCCAGGTCCTGGCCGACGGAGGGCTTCTCGGCGATGACGAGGGTCTTGCCCATGCGCCGGCAGGGTAGCGGCCGCTCCACCCGGGTCCCGTCCCGTGGCAGGAATACGCTTCTCGGTAACCGTGGCAGACGACAGGGGCTCGGAGGACTCCGGAAGGGAGCCGCGCAGGCGCCAGCGCCCGGCGCGCGACCCCGGCCGCGACGACGGCGAGGACTGGGAGTTCGAGGCCCCTCCGCGGCGCCGGAGCGAGCACCGGGAGCAGGCCGAAAGCGCTCGCCAGCAGGCCGGGAGCGCCCGGGCCGGTTCGGGCGAGGGGCGAGCTCCCAACCACCGGGCCCGCCGGCTCGTAGCCGCCGGTGGCGGCGTGGCGCTCGTCGTGATCGCCGTCGTCCTGCTCATCGGATCGTGCGGAAACCCGGGCGAGGACGCCGTCAAGAGCTACGCCAGCGCCTGGTCGAAGGGCGACTGGGCCGCCATGTACGAGCAGCTCACCCCGCAGAGCCGCCAGAAGCTCTCCCTGATCGAGTTCGCCCAGGCCGGCCGTGAGGCCCTGGCCACCGCCACGGCCGGCGAGACCTCGGTACGCGCCGGCGAGCCCAGGGCCGACGGTGACGGGCGCTGGCTCATCCCCACGACCGTGGCCACCCGGATCTTCGGCCGGATCTCCGGCAACACCGAGGTTCGGGTCGATACCGAGGGCGACGAGAAGAAGATCGTCTGGTCCCCCGCCCAGGTCTTCCCCGGGCTCAAGCCCGGGGAGAAGCTGGCACGGGAGACGACAATGCCCGCCCGCGGGACGCTCCTGGCCCGCGACGGGACGGTCCTGGCCAAGGGCCCGGACCGTAGCTCGCCGATCCCCGAGGTCGCCTCGCAGGTAGTCGGCGAAGTCGGCCCGGTGCCGCCCGAGCTCACGCTCGAGACCAGCTCCCTCGGCTACCCGCCGGACGCCCAGGTCGGAATCAGCGGCCTGGAGAGGATCTTCAACCCGCAGCTCGGCGGCCGGCCGGCCGGTGTCCTCAAGGCCGGTCCCCGGACCATCGGGCGCAGCGCCGGGGCCCCGGGACAGACGGTCAAGACGACGATCTCGCCAGCCCTGGAGCGGGCCGCCATAGCGGCGGTCGCCGGCCGGGACGGGGGCGGCGTGGCCATCGACCCGGTCAGCGGGGCGGTGCTGGCCTTCGCCGGCCAGGCCTTCTCGCTGCTCCAGCCTCCCGGTTCGACCTTCAAGGTGATCACCACCGCCGGTGCCCTCGAGTACGGGGTGGCCAGCCTGAAATCGACCTACCCGTTCGAGACGCGGGCCACTCTCTCGGGCGTGCCGCTGGCCAACGCCGGGGGCGAGAACTGCGGCGGGACGCTCGCCGCCGCATTCGCCGAGTCGTGCAACTCGGTCTTCGCACCGATGGGAGCCAAGCTGGGAAGCGAGCGGCTGGTCAAGACCGCCGAGCGCTTCGGCTTCAACGGGCCTCCCCTCCTTCCCGGGGCGGCCCAGAGCACCATCCCCCGCGAGCTCGGCGACGAGCTGAATATCGGCTCGTCGGCGATCGGCCAGGGTGAGGTCCAGGCGTCGACCCTCCAGATGGCCGACGCGGCGGCGACCATCGCCCGGGGCGGGCGCCGGCCACCGCTGACCCTCGACTTCGACCAGGCCCGCCGCAACACGGCCCGCAGCGGGCAGCCGGTGATCTCCGCCCGGACGGCCCGGACCATGCGCAAGCTCATGACCGGCGTGGTGGCCAGCGGCACCGGGACGGCCGCGGCGATCGGCGGTGTAACGGTCGCCGGCAAGACCGGCACCGCCGAGCTCAAGTCGCGCGAACCGGGCGATACGAGCAGCAACCCCGATGACACCACCGCCTGGTTCGTGGCCTTCGCCCCCGCCGCACCGGGCCAGACGCCGCGTATCGCCGTCGCCGTGATGTTCGTCGGTGCCGGCGCCGGCGGCGAGACCGCCGCCCCGGCCGCGCGGGAGATCCTCGTCGAAGGCCTAAAGAAGCGCTGATCAGACGTCGAGCCGGACGCTGGACTCGTTGTCCGGGTTGTCGGTCCCGTTGAAGACGAGCTCGAGCGGGCGGAAGTCCAGGGCCTGCCGGGGCAGCTTGAAGACCAGGACGCCCCCGGTGGTCGGCAGGTTCTCGGGGACGCTGTCGGGAACCGGGTACTGCGAGTTGGCCTTGACGATCCCCGGCCGGTAGGCCAGCACGTTCACCGAGGCCAGCGGGACCGGCTCAAAGGTATCCCCGCGCGTATCGACGATCTCGAACTTGCCCGCCGCCTGCCTGGCGCTGTCGGTGCCGTTCCACACCCGCACCCAGACCCCGAACCAGAGGTCGTCGGGGCCGAGCTGGCGTTCTCCCTTGGGGAGGCCCACGAGCAGCGCCCGGTCACCCGGGTCGGCCGGGTTGAGCTGACGGGAGATCTGGACCTGGTACTGGAGGTCTCCGTTGGTTACGTAGACCGCCTCGGACTCCCCTGAGGTGACCGTCTCCTGGTGGTCGCCGCAGGCCGAAATCAGGGCCACGGAGGCGACAAGGGCCGGAACGAGTAGGAGGCGACCGAGCATCGGAGCGCGGAAGTGTAATCGAAGCACCCGCGGACAGGCCTATACGCGCAGGCCGGTAGCCGGCTTGCGTGCACCGCCGGCGATCGTCGCCCGCTCACCCCGGTCGCGGTCCTCTTCGAGGATGGTGGCGAGCCGGCGCATCGCCTTGCGCCAGCCCCGCCTCTGGGGGCGCGACTCCCAGATCGCCTCCATCACCTTGTCGGTGGGAAGAGGCGGCCGGGTCTCGATGGTGGCTGTCACCTGGGTGGTGCCGTCACCGTTTTCGCCGAGCTCGAAGACCCAGAGCGTCTTGATGCGGTTGTACTTGCCGCTGCGTCCAGCCATCACGATCAGGCTCGGGCGCTCCATCTCGACGATCGCGCTGTCGCCCCAGGCGAAGCGGCCGAAGCGGACCTTGAGCTTGAAGCGGCCGCCGGCCCCGATGCCGTGGGTCTCCTCCTGGACCATGTGCCAGTCCTGCAGGAAGTGGTCGGTGAACTCGGGGAAGTTGGCCGCGTCGGAGAGGTAGTCGAAAACCACCTCTCGGGGACGCGCAATCGTCTGGGTAACCGTGAAGGGGCCCATCGGCGCCGAGTCTATCCCCGGCGAAGCGGCCGGGCGCTCCGGCTCAGGCGACCCGCGGGAGCGCGCGGCGGACGCTCACTCCGTGCTCGACGTGCCGCACGGTCTCCTGCGCGCTGGGCTCACCGGGGTGGGCGCCGCGGCACAGGGCGCAGACCGGCCGCTGGCCGAAGACGCTGATCACCTCGCCGGCCAGGGGCGTGCGCCCGCAGTCCGAGCAGTGCGGATCGAGGGCCTGGCGACGCTCGCTCCCCTTTCGCAGAAGCCGTCGCTCCAGGTCGGATTCGTCGAAAATCGCCGGAATTCGGGTCATGGCCCGTATTTCGCCGCGATGGTGCTGCGCTCCTTCCCTCAACGTGGTGGACGCGGGCGCCCCGACGCCCTAGGGTCGGCATGAGGGAGGTCGCTGAGATGGATTCCAAGCACCCAGAGAGCGAGAACACCGCGCCGCACCGGCTGGGGCCTGAGTCGATGGGCGACCGGTCTGCACCACAGGCCGCGCCGGCCGGCGTGGTGGTCCTGGAGCCGGGCGACCACCTCGTCTTCAACGAGGGTGTGGCTCTGCGGAGCTTCCCGATCGCCGGCGAGTGGACCCACATCGGGCGAAGCGCCTCCTCCCACATACGTTTCGAGGACCCGACCGTCTCCCGGCGCCACGCACTGATCGTCCGGCGACCGGACGGCCTCAAGCTGATCGATGACCGCAGCATGAACGGCATCCAGGTCAACGGGGAGCGGGTCGATATCCACACCCTCAGGAGCGGCGACCGCATCCAGGTGGGCCGCCACACCCTCCACTACGTGCACGTGGCCGTCGAGACGCCCCTGGCCCAGGCACTCCCCGCAGAAGCGCTGCAGGTTTAGACTCGCGCCGATGGCGCTCACGATCTCGGTCCTCAGCCAGAAGGGCGGAACCGGAAAGACCACCGCGGTGCGCCACATCGTGGAGGCCTTCCGCATGTCCGGCCTGCGCGTCCTGGCGATCGACCTCGACCCGCAGGGCAACCTCTCCGACTACTTCGACATCGACCCCGAGGCCGACCCGACGATCGGTGACGTGCTCACCGGGCGCTGCACCGCCGCCGAGGCGATTCACGACTCGGTGATCCCGGCCAACCTGAGCCTCGCCGAGGCGGAGATCACGCTGGCCGGCCGGATCGGGCGGGAACTGACCCTGCGCAAGGCGATCGCCGAGGTCCGCGAGGACTACGACGTCGTGGTGATTGACTGCCCGCCGGCGCTCGGCCTGCTGACCGTGAACGCGCTCGTGGCGGCCGACCAGGCCCTGCTAAGCAGCGAGGCCCAGTACTTCGCATTGCAGGGGGTCGAGCAGGCGCTCGAGGTGATCGAGCTGGCCCGCGACACGCTCAACCCCGAGCTCCAGTGGCTCGGCGTGCTGTTCAACATCTCCGACATGCGAACGGTCCACTCGCGAGAGGCCTACGAGGCCCTCGGCGAGCATGTCGGGGACCGCCTCCTGGCCCACACCGTGCGCCAGTCGATCGCCTACGCCGAGTCGGCCGAGCGGGCCGTACCGATCTTCGAGTACCGGCCCGACCTGGGCGTCGACTACCTGCTGGTGGCCGAGGAGCTGCTCACCCGCCTGGGACTTTCCGAGCAGGCGGCGCGAATCGCGGCGATGATCCCCGCGCCAGCCGAGCCCGCCCCTGAGGTGCCGGCCGATCCGGCGCCAGAGACGCCACGCGAGCCCGAGGCGCCGGC
>CAIKSH010000114.1 GCA_903830015.1 uncultured Solirubrobacterales bacterium
AGGCTCACCGGCCACGGTGCGCCGGCAGATGCACCGCCGGCCGCGATGTTGGCGATTGTGCTTGGGTTGGCGTCCGAGACGAAGACGTTCCCAGAGCCACCGACCGCGACGTCCCAGGGATCGAGCGCGGCGACCGGCCAGGGTGCGCCGGCTGGAC
The DNA here is from genome assembly GCA_903830015.1 of uncultured Solirubrobacterales bacterium. Classification (GTDB taxonomy): domain Bacteria; phylum Actinomycetota; class Thermoleophilia; order Solirubrobacterales; family Solirubrobacteraceae; genus F1-60-MAGs163. The sequence goes on from CAIKSH010000114.1 coordinate 158, forward strand.
CGCCGGCCGCAAGCAGTTTGCTGACTGAGGGGGTTGCGGGAGCAAGGCTGTCGTTGGCGGTGAAGATGTTCCCGGAGGAGTCGAGCGCCACGCCGATAGGCCCATCGCCGGTGCTCCCGAAGTTGGAAACGGTGGCGGCCTGGGCCGGGGCTCCCACCGCGATGGCGGCTACGACGACGGCAAGGGCACGGACGATGAATCTGAAAGCCATGGCTAGGCGGAATCCTAACCGTGGTTTCCTCGCAGATGCGAAGGTAGGGAACGCCCTCTTCCCGGGGCCCTGGGCAACGGCCGGTGAGGTCAGGGTTCGCGGCGGGTAACCGAACCGACGCGGTCGATCGAGCGGTCGAAGGAGAGGACCTCGCCCACGCCGGTGGCCTCGGCCTGGGCGGCGAGGTGGGCCTCGGCGAAGTCGAGGCCGTCGAGCTCGTAGATGGCCAGCGCCCGCAGCAGGACCGACTTGTTCACCGTCGTGATGCCTGGCTGGGCCAGCGTGGAGCGCATCAGGCCGGCTACCTCGCTTGGAGGCAGCCCACAGACGGACTCCAGGACAAACACGCACTCGGCAAGGACCACGTCGCTGAGCAGGAGCGTTTCACCGGAGTCGAGCGCCGCCGTTGCGCGGGCCGCCTGCGCCGGCGGCTCGCCGGTCAGGTGGCGGATAACGACGTTGGTGTCCAGGAAGGCGGTCAGCGGCGTTTCCCGTAGCGCGCCTCGCGGGTCCTGCGGATGATCTCCTCCCACGGGGCACCCTTCAGCTCGGGCGGCACGGGGACCGACCCGGCCAGCTCGATGAAGTCCTTCGGCTTGGAGATCGTGGCGCGGTTGTCCTCGACGCGAAAGACGAGCTCGTCTCCCTCGCTCAGGCCGAGCGCTTCGCGTACCGCCTTGGGGATGGTCACCTGGCCCTTGGAGGTGAGCCGGGAACTTGCTTCCATCGGTTGCTCCTTACTCTGTTGTGTAAGTAAGGATACCGGGCGGCCGGTTACGTAACCAGGTCCAGCCGGTTACCGATCGGCGGAGGCCTAGGAACAGCTGAGCGGGTTGGGGCCGGGAGAGGGGAAGCGGCGCTACTCGACGAGCTTCATCCGCGGCTCCCCGCGGACGTTTAGGCCCTTGTCGCGCTTCTCGCAGCGCCCGGTGCGGGGCGCGCCGGAGACCGAGAGCGAGCGGAAGGTGGAGCGCAGGCAGTTGCGCACGGCGAGCTGGCCCCAGTAGTTGGGATGGAAGCCCTCGAGGAGCTGGTAGGGGCCAAAGAGGGTGGAGGCGGTGCGGATCTGGGCGACCCACTCGGCGCTGTCGACCGCGCCGGCGGTCTTCCAGCTGCCCGGCCCGTTCTCGACCAGGTCGGTGCTCTTCTCGCAGAGCCGGTGGCCATCGAAGGCGCCACCGAGCTTGAGGAGCCGCAGGCCGTCGAGGCCGCTGCCCCGCGCGCCGTTCTCGATCGCCCGCGCGACGGCGGGGAAGGCGCCGGATACCAGCCGGTCGATGTCGGCGTTGTAGATGCCGCAGCCGCCGGTGGTCTGGCGCTGCAGGCCGCGGTCGGGGTAGCGGATCCTGTCCGAGGGAGCGATCGGCACCGGCGGCTCGGTGGCCACGACCACGTAGTCGTCGGGCTTGTAGCCGGCGTCCTTCATCGCCTCGCCGATCCGGGCGTAGGCCTTGCGGATGTCCTCGGTGCGGGCGGCGATGTTGGCGGCGGTGAAGTTCTTCTTTACCTCGGCGTTGTCGCGGCAGTAGCGCGGCGCGATGGAGAGGCTGGTCAGGAAGTCCCGCACGCAGGTTTCGGTGATCGGGCCGTAGTTGAAGTCGTTGAGGCCGATCGACACGGCGATCATCTTCACCCGGTTGGTGCGGGCAAAGTCGCGCAGCATCCGCAGCTGTCCCTCGCCCTCGGGGCCCTGGTAGAAGTCCAGGCCCGGCTTGAACTGGCCGTTTCGGTCCTTGCGCACGGTGCTGGTGAAGGCGCCCGAGCAGGCGAAGTTCATGCTCCGGGCAAACTCCTCGCCGATGTGGATCGGCGCCGACCGCGAGCGGTGGCAGTTGGCAATCCGCTCGCCGGTTCCCTCGTCGTTGTCGAAGTAGGCGTTTGACCCGAGCGCGTCGACCAGGTCGGGGCTCGAGTTGCTGTTGCCGGCCCAGCGGCCGCCTTCGCCGGAGATGTAGGAGTCGCCGACCGAGACCACCCATGGGGTCTCCTGCCCGGGCAGCGGGACGGGGGACTCGCCGGGCTGGGTATTTACGGGCTGCGTTTCGCCCCCGTCGCCGGGCCGGTCGCCCTTGCCGCCTTCCGACAGCGAACCCTTTCGGGCCCAGAACTCGAGCGGGTCCAGGAAGGTGCGCTTCATGTCGGCCATGGCGCGCGAGTCCTCGATGATGTAGCCGAACTCCTGCAGCTGGTTGGGGTAGGCGTTCTGGGAGCCGACCAGGACGGCTCCGTCGTCGACAGCGATCACCTTGGCGTGCAGCGACGGCGTGGTCGACGCGACCCAGCGGTTGAGCGTCGAGAAGCGGAACGGAGCGACGTCCAGCGAACGGCGGGCCGCCGCGCGGGCCAGCGAGGCCGAGCCCATCAGCTTCTCCAGGCGCTTCACCACCAGGTCGAGCGAGGCCTGGGGGCTGCCTCCGTACTGCTCGGAGAAGTTGATTTTCGCTCCCTCGTCGGAGATCGCGATCGTAACCTGGACCCCGTCCCGGACCTTGCGGGCGATCGCGTCGATAAGGCGCACGTCGTAGGAGGGGTCCTTGGCGCAGGGGAAGATCAGGTTCTGCTGGCTGATCACCACCTTCGACTCGGCGGAGTCGATCAGCGCGCGCAGGGCCGTGTCGCTCGGGTTGTTGCCGTCCCATTCAGGGTCGCCGTTCATCGGATTGGGCAGCGGCGGAAGGATGCAGCCCGAGTCGCGCCGGTCGGCCCGGGAGACCTCCTGCGGGTCCTTGCGGCCGGTCTTAAGGCCGGTGTCGATGTAGCCGGCGCGGGCCACGGCCATCACCGGGATGTCTCCCTGCGGGGAGGCCGGCGCGGCCGGGGCCGCCTTGGCCGGGCAGCCTCCGGCGCCACCCTTGGCGGGGACGATGGTGATGCTGTACCGGACGATCGAGCCCTCCTTGCGGCAGGAGAGGTTCCAGAGGAGGTCGGCGAACTCGTTGGCGCTGGCCGCCGCGGGGCCCTCGACCACTACGCCCAGGTCGGTGACCGGGTTGGTCGACTGCAGGTAGGAGTCAGACCAGAGGTTGATTCCCGACGTCCAGGCGACCTTCGAGTCGGCGGCGACGATCTTGGAGTGGTTCCAGGAGTAGCCGTTGGCGACCAGTGTGTTGGCCATCAGCGCGGCCACCACCCGTACGTCCGGCGCGGCGGCCTGGACGTCGCGCTGGAGCGTGCGCAGCTTCGAGTCGCTGAACGGAGCGGCCGGAGAGCGGCCCCAGAGCATTCGGATCAGTGGGCGTCGGCCGGCCTTCTGGGCGTCGGCGGCGCCGTCGATGATCGCCTGGCGAAAGCCGTCGTAGGCCAGTGGCGCGAGGCTGGTGATGTCGGCGACCGTCTCGGCGTTGCCGATGATGCGCCGGATCGTGGAGGTCAGCTGGCCCTGCACCTTCGAGGAGTCGCAGGCGCCGGTGGCCCCCCAGCAGTCCATGGTGCGCGAAACCCACTCGGGGCTCTCGCTGCCCATTCCGGGAAGCCTGTTCCCCTGGGTGATTTTCCATAGCAGCCCTTCGCTGCTGTCAGAACCGGTGCGCTTTTCCATCTCGCGGATCTCGGCGGCGACCCGGTCCAGGTGTGGGGTCTGGCCGGGTGCCACGAGCCTCTTGACCTCGCAATTGACGGTCTGGTCATTCGGGTCGACGACCACGGTGTCGCGGCCCGGTCCGCAGTCGACGGTGTCGCCCAGCACAGGGCTCCTACCGCTCACGTCCCTGCCCTCGTAGAACGGGTCGCCGGCGACGATCACCCGGTCGTCGTCATCGCCGGACCAGATGCGGTCAAGACCGGGCCCTCCCCAGACGCGGTCACGGCCCCTACCGGTACGTACCTCGTCGTCGCCGGAGCCCGCGCGCACCAGGTCCCGGTCTGAGGTTCCAATGATCCAGTCGGCTCCTGACGTACCCCGCTCGAGCAGGTCGGCCTCAGAGCTCGGAAGGCGGATTACCTTCGGCTTGGGCAGGGCGGCGCCGGCGAGGGCCACGGGAGCGCCGATGGCGATCACCATGAGGGCCAGGAGGGGGGCAACGGTGGCCAGGGCAGGTCGACCGACTCTCATGAAGCTCGCAAGGTATCAGGGCGACTCTTGGCCAGGAGCCGCTTCGCGGCGCAAAGTCGACGCCCAGGCTGCACCGAAGCCGGCTGGGAACCCGGGGCTCGACAACCTGCATACCGGGGTGCCGGCTGCCACCGGTCGGGTAGCTTTGGCGGGGATGAGCTGCCGAGCCCCGAACCGGCTCCTGGCCGGTGCGCTGGCGGCCGCGGCGCTGCTCGCTGCGGGCGCCCTTTCGCCGGCTCTCGCCCCGGCCCGGGCGGCGACGGCCTGCAACGGCTCGGCCACCCTCTGCGACCGGCCGCTGAACGAGACGGTGATGGTCGGCACGCACAACTCGATGGCCTCGGACGCCTACGGGTGGAGCAAGGTGATCACCAACCAGACCTACTCGATCCGGGGCCAGCTCGACCGCGGGGTGCGCGCGCTGAACTTCGATATCCACTACGGAACGCGCGGCGCGTTCGGGATCATCAGCAAGGCCGAAGGTCCCACCCGCCCCGGCGTGGAGCCCTATCTCTGCCACGCGCTCTGCAACCTCGGAGCGCGGCGGCTGGCGCGAGCCGCCGAGGAGGTCGCGAGCTTCCTGCGGGACAACCCGCGCCAGGTGGTGGTGATCCAGACCGAGGAGTACGTCTCCGCGGCGGACATAGAGGCGGCGCTCAAGGAGGGCGGCCTCTGGAAGTACGTGCACTCCGGCCCGCTGACCCAGACCCTCGGGCAGATGATCTCCTCCGGAAAGCGGGTGGCCCTGGTGGCCCAGAACATCTCCAC
>CAIKSH010000115.1 GCA_903830015.1 uncultured Solirubrobacterales bacterium
CGCCCTTAACCCGGATCGTCGCGACCTGGGGCTCGGGCTTCGCGGTGATCGTCTCCGTGGTCGTGGAGACGGCGGTCGTCTTCGTGGTCGCCGGCCTGTCGTCCGAAGGCCGCAGCAGCACGAAGGCCAGGGCGGCCACCGCCGCTGCCGCGACCAGCAGCCCTGCTTTTGCGCCCCTGGACATGCCGGGGAAATCCTGCCAGACCGTCGCCGGCCGTTATGTGACCGCGATTACGCCTGCTGGCCCGGATCGGCCGGCGCCTCGGTGACCGTCTCGGCCTCCACGGCGACCGCGGCGGCCTCGACCGCCGGCGCGCCGCCCGCGGCCTGCGCACGCCACGCCTTGTTCAGGTTGTCCTGGAAGAGGTAGATGGCGATCGGGGAGATGAAGATCCAGATCAGCAGCCCCAGCCCGGCGTCGAAGCCGTTGCCCGATCCGGCCAGCGCACTGCTGGCGTTCATCCGCTTGAAGCCCTTGAAGATCGAGACGAACGGCGGAACGATGATGAAGGCGCCGAGGGTCACGGCCAGGAGCGAGGTGCCCGGGCTCGTGCCGCACTCGTCCGTGCCCCGCGACTCGCCGAAGTCGCGCATCTCACGGTTCACGTAGTACCACCAGAACCAGAAGTAGATGCCCAGGGTGATGAGCATCAGCCCGATAATCCCGAGCGGGTGGCGCAGCTTGACGGTGGTCTGGGTGCCGGAAAGCGGTACTACCTCGGCCATCGGTGGCCCTCCTTGAATTCGACCTCCTGAACCTACCGCAGCGTGGCGCCTTACCGCTACCTTCCCGGCATGGCCCTCACCCGCGCCCTGGTCGCCGCGTTCTGCTGCCTCCTGGTGCTGGCGGCGCCGGCCGCTTCCGGGGCGGCGAGCACCGGCGTGCCGACCGGCCGGCCCTGCGGGGCGGTGCCCGTTCCGGCCGAGCCCTCGAACTTCGGCTACGGGCCGGCGGTGGGCGCCCATGCCATCTGGGCTCGGCGCGTCTCCTGCCGCTCAGCGCGCAAGGTGGTGCGCCTCCTGGTGGGCGGAGGGCCCGCGCCCCGCGGGTGGACCTGCACCTACGTCCCCTTCAACCCCATCTCCTGCCGCGACTCGCGGGGCGGGCGGATCGAGACCCTGACGGTAAGCGACGGCAGGTAGGCCTCCCGCCCGGCTAGCTTCCCCGTCATGGCCGAGGCCGAAGAGATCACCGCCGACGTCGCGGTCGTCGGCGCCGGATTCGCCGGCCTGGCCGCCGCCCGGGCGCTGGCCGCAGCGGGGGTGGAGGTCGTGGTGCTCGAGGCCCGCGACCGGGTCGGCGGCCGGGTGGAGCGCGGGGAGAGCGACGGCGTGCTGCTCGACCTCGGCGGCACCTGGGTCGGGCCGACCCAGACCAGGGCGCTGGAGCTCGCGGCCGAGGTCGGGGCGCAGACCTTTCCCCAGCACGCGGCCGGCGAGAACCAGATCGACATCGACGGCGAGGTGCGCCGCTACTCGGGCACCGTTCCCCGGCTCGGGCCGCTGGCCCTCGCCGGACTGGGGCGCCTGCAGCTGTCGGTCAACCGCCACGCCCGCCGGATCGACACGCAGGCTCCCTGGGACTACCGGCACGCCGGCCGGCTCGACGCCGCCAGCTTCGGCGACTGGATGAAGGGCCGGCGCTTCGGCCGCGCCGCCGCGAAGGTGATGACGATCGTCGGCCGCACAACCTGGGGGGCCGAGCCGCGCGAGCTTTCGGCCCTCTACGCGCTGAGCTACGTGGCCGGCGGCGGAGGCACCGATGCCCTCTTCGACACCGAGGGCGGCGCGCAGGAGGGCCGCTTCGTGCTCGGCGCCCAGGAGTTTGCCGAGAAGGTCGCTGCGCCGCTGGCGCCGGCGATTCGCTTCGGCCGTCCGGTGAGCGCCATCGAATGGGGTGCGTCGGGCGCGGTGGTTCAGGCCGAGGGGCTGCGGGTGACCGCCGGCCGCGTGATCGTCACGGTGGCCCCGCCGCTCTGCGAGGCGATCGCCTTCGACCCGCCGCTGCCCGCCCGGCGCGACGAGCTCCAGCGCCGGATGCGCATGGGCGCCCTCACCAAGGCGATCGCCATCTACGACGAGCCCTTCTGGCGGGCCGACGGGCTGAGCGGCGAGTCGCTCAGCGACTCCTCGCTGGCCTCGCTGACCTTCGACCTCTCGCCACCGGACGGCTCGCGCGGGGTGATGGGCGTGTGCACCTCGTTGTAGGAGACGAAGGCGAAGAAGGGCTTCGACGCATCGCGCGAGTCGAGGAAGCGCAGGGCGCCCTGCGTGTAGCGCTCTCCGCCGGTGGCGTCCTGCTTGCCGGCGCC
>CAIKSH010000116.1 GCA_903830015.1 uncultured Solirubrobacterales bacterium
CGTGCCGGATCGGCCTGCGCCGGGCGCTGGAGATGGCCCAGGCCGACGGCCCGATCGACCGCGACTCGCTCGCCGAGCTGCTCGACACGCTCGAGAAGGGCAGCCTCTGCGGCCACGGCAGCGGCATGCCGGCGCCGATCCGCAGCCTGATGGAGCACTACCCCGAGGAGCTCGGGCTCTCGTGATCTCCGTAACCATCGACGGTGCAACGGTCGAGGTCGAGGAGGGCACGACGGTGCTCGAGGCGGCCCGGGGGGCCGGCTGCGCCGTTGCCTCGCTCTGCTTCGACGAGCGCCTGGCCCCGTTCGGCGCCTGCCGGGTCTGCCTGGTGGGGATCGAGGGTTCGCCGGGGCCGGTGCCCTCCTGCACGACGCCCTGCGCGGACGGGATGGTGGTCTCCACCGACGATCCCGACTCGCGCCGCGTGGCGCGCAACGTGGTCGAGCTGGTCCTCTCCGAGCTGCCCTCGGCCCCCGGGCCGCATACCGAGCTCGCCGCGGTAGCCCGCGAGCTGGAGGCCGGCGAGCCGCGGTGGACCGGCGAGACCCACCCCGTCGATCACGATCTCGACCACCCCTACCTGGCGATGCAGCACGAGCTCTGCATCTCCTGCGGGCGCTGCGTGCGGGCCTGCGACGAGGTCCAGGGGGCCTTCGCGCTGACCGCTACCGGCCGGGGCTTCGACGCTAACATTGCGGCAGGAATGGGAACTGGTTTTCGCGATTCCTCGTGCGTCTCGTGCGGGGCCTGCGCCGACACCTGTCCCACCGACGCCATCACCGAGCTTTCACTGATCGCCATCGCCCAGGAGGCCACCGGATGACTCCCCGCTTCACCCGCGAGACCACCACCACCTGCGGCTACTGCGGCGTCGGCTGCCGCCTGGAGACCCACGCCATCGACGGCACGATCGCGTCGATCTCGCCGGCCGCCGACGGCCCGGCCAACAAGGGCCACACCTGCCTGAAGGGCCGGTTTGCCCACCGGTTCTCGCGTTCGCGCGAGCGCCTCACCGCGCCGCTGATCCGCGACGAGCGCGGCGGCCCGACCCGTGAGGCCACCTGGGAGGAGGCCTACGACCTGATCGTCTCGCGCCTCTCGGCCATCCGGGAGCAGGACGGCCCGAACGCGATCGCCGGCCTGGCCTCCTCGCGCGCCACCAACGAGGACTGCTGGGTGATGCAGCGCTTCATGCGCGCCGCCGTCGGCACCAACAACATCGACAACTGCTCGCGGGTCTGCCACTCGCCGACCTCGTTCGCCCTGCGGCGCTCGATGGGCTACTCGGGCGCGACCGGCTCCTTCGACGACATCGAGGCCTCTGATGTCCTCTTCATCCTCGGGGCCAACCCGACCGAGGGCCACCCGGTGGTCGGCGCCCGGATGAAGCAGGCGGCGCTTCACGGCACGCGGCTGATCACCGCCGACCCGCGGGCGATCGAGCTCTCCGAGTACGCCGACGTCCACCTGGGGATCCGCCCCGGGACCAACGCCGCCCTCCTGCTCGGGATGGGCCACGTACTGCTCCGTGACGGCTACGTCGACGAAGAGTTCGTCGCCTCCCGCACCACCGGCTTCGACGATTACGCCGCGCTGCTGGCCGAGTACCCGCCGGAGGTGGCCGCCGAGATCACCGGCGCCCCGGCCGAGGGGATCGAGCAGGCCGCCCGCATGTACGGCGAGGCGCAGAACGCCTCGATCGCCTGGGGGCTTGGCGTCACCGAGCACCGCTACGGCTCCGAGGTCGTGCAGCTGATCTGCGACCTGGCGCTGATGACCGGCAAGGTCGGCCGCCCGGGCTCGGCGCTGCTGCCGCTGCGCGGGCAGAACAACGTCCAGGGCTCCTCCGACATGGGCGCCCTGCCGGACACCTACTCCGGCTACCGGCCGGTCGGGGACGAGGCGGTGGCCACCGCCTTCGAGGAGCGCTGGGGCGTACCGCTCTCCCGCGAGCCGGGGATGAAGATCCCCGAGATGTTCGACGCAGCGATCGCCGGCGAGCTCAAGGCGATGTACATCTTCGGCGAGGACGTGGCCCAGACCGACCCGGACACCGCCCACGTCATCAAGGCGCTCGAGTCGCTCGACTTCGTCATCTGCCAGGACATCTTCGAGACCGAGACCACCCGCTACGCCGACGTGATCCTCCCGGCCTCGGCCTTCCTCGAGAAGGAGGGCACCTTCATCAACGCCGAGCGGCGCATCCAGCTGGTCAGCCCGGCGATCGACCCGCCCGAGGGCGCCCGGACCGACTTCGAGATCATCACCGGGCTCTCGGCCCGCATGGGCCACGAGATGGGCCTGGCCGGGCCCAGCGAGGCGATGGACGAGGTGGCCGCGCTGACCCCGGAGTTCACCGGCGTCACCTACGAGCGGCTCGGGCGCGGCGGGCTCCAGTGGCCGGTCGAGGCCGACGGCACCGACGCGCCGATCCTCTACGCCGAACGCTTCCACCACGAGGACGGGCTCGCCCACTTTGCCGCGCTGCCCTACCGCGAGCCCGGCGACGCTCCCGACGGTGAGTTCC
>CAIKSH010000117.1 GCA_903830015.1 uncultured Solirubrobacterales bacterium
CTTTCCTTTTCCTTGCGAGTTACTTAGAACTAATGAAGTTAGATCTGGAGAGTATCAAATTTGCGAACACCTGTTCGCAGTTACCCATAGGTAAACCGGGGCCACAGCTTGGTTACGGCCTCCAGAACCCCGCAAATACGGCTTTTTCGGCCATCCGGCGCCGTTCGCAGGGCCCCAGCCCCGGAGCCGGCCGGCCAAGAGGTGCTCAGGCGCCGATTGCGCGCCCGGCGTCGTCGGCGGCGGCGTCGGTCGGGGCGGCGACGATCGCCGCGCGGCCGGAGAAGTCGGCCAGCGGGAACCCGAGCGGCCCGCCGGGGCCGTCGAAGCGCACCACTCCCCCGGCCTCGCGGACGATCAGCTGCGCCGCGGCCACGTCGACCGCGCGGCAGCCGCCGAGCGAGACCATGGCGTCGGCGCGCCCGGCCGCGACCTGCGAGCAGGAGATGGCGACCGAGCCCAGGAGCCGTACGCGATTGGCCAGCCCGGCCAGCCCCTCGGCGCTGCGCAGCACCGAGGCCGGGGCGGCCATCTCGGCCAGCACCAGCTCCAGGCGACCGTCGGGCAGCCGGCGCTCGGGAGCCACCGGCCCGAGCGGCTCGCCGTTGAGGCGCGCCCCCTCGCCGGCGACCGCCGTCCACTCCTCGCCGGAGCCCAGGTCGTGGACGAAGGCGAAGGCCACGTCGCCCATCGTCGGCCCGCCGGCCACGGCGAGCGAGAGTGAGGCGACCGGCAGGCCGCGCTTGGCGTTCAGCGAACCGTCTATCGGGTCGATCACCACCAGCACCCCGGGGTCGCCGAAGTCGACCTCCCCGCGTTCCTCGGAGATCGCGGTAAACCGCGCGCCGGCCTCGTGGAGGGCCTCGAGCTCGGCGAAGACGCAGTCCTCGGCGGCCAGGTCGATCTCCAGGGTGTGGTCGCCGCCCTCGCCGACCTCGCCGGTCTCGCGGACCCGGTCCTCACGCGTGGCCGCGGCGGCGAGGACCCGCTGGATTCCCTCGGTGGCGCGCCGGCAGGCGCCGAGCCAGTCTCCTTCGGGAAGCTCGGTTACGGCCGCCATCCGGGCGTATCCTACGGGTGTGCGGCCTGACGACCTCGAGCTCACTCCCGGTCAGCTTGAGGCCGCCGACCTGCGCAGCGGGCCGCTCGTGGTAACCGGGGCGGCCGGAACCGGGAGGACCACCGCGCTCGCCGCCCGCTTCGCCTCCCTGTGCACCGACTCCGAGCTGGCCCCCGAGCAGGTGGTCGCCCTCTGCCGCTCGGAGGCCGACGCCGACGCCATGCGCCTGCTGGTCGAGGAGCGTCTCGAGCGGGGATTCTCCGAGCTGCCGGTGATGACCGTCCGCAGCTTCGCCCTGCGGCTGCTGCGCGAGGAGCTGCCCGAGGGCGGCGCCGACCCGTTCATCGCCATCGCCGCCGGCGCCGACCGCCTGGCGATGCTGCTCGAGCGCGTCGGCGAGCTCAGCGTCCGCCACCACGACTTCAGCGGCAACGCGGCCGGGATGCTCTCGGCGATCATCGCCCGGATCGACCGGCTGAAGGCCGAGATGGTCACCGCCGACCGGTTCGCCCGCTGGGCCGCCGGGCTGCCGGCCGGCGACGATGAGGCCGGCCGCGAGCGCGAGTTCGCCGAGATCTTCGCCACCCACGACCGGA
>CAIKSH010000118.1 GCA_903830015.1 uncultured Solirubrobacterales bacterium
CTTCGGTTACGAGGCGATGAACGCCGTGCTCGACGCGATCGAGAGAGCGGGCCCGGACGGCGGCAACCGGATCGCGGTCGGCGACGCCTACCGGGCCGGGCCCGGCAACTGAGCCGCGCCGCGAGGCGCGCTATCGGCCGAGGGCCGAGGCCAGGGCAGTATCGAGATCGGGCTGGGAGAACCGGTAGCCGAGCTCGAGGGTCCGGGCCGGAACGGCGCGCTGGCCTTCGGTGACGATCTCCGCCATCTCCCCGTAGAGCGTGCGGATCGCGATCGCTGGCACGGGAAAGATCGCCGGGCGCTTCAGCGCCCGCCCCAGAGCCTTCGAAAACTCCGCGTTGGTGACCGGATCCGGGGCGGTGCCGTTTACCGGCCCCGACCAGGAGGCCTCGTCCAGCGCGGCGAGATAGATCCCGACGATGTCGTCGACGTGGATCCAGGGCATGTATTGGCGCCCGCCGGCCACCGGACCGCCGACGCCCGCCTTGAACGGGGGCAGCATCGTCTTGAGCGCTCCGCCGTCGGCGTCGAGGACGACGCCGGTCCGGACGATCACCACCCGCAGGCCGAGCTCCTCGGCGGCGCGGGCACGGCGCTCCCACTCGACACAGACCTCGGCCAGGAAGTCGGCCCCGGCCGGGGTCGACTCATCGATGATCTCGTCCCCGTGCTTTCCGTAGTAGCCGACCGCCGAGGAGGAGACCAGGACCGAAGGGCGCGGCTCGCTGGCGGCAATGCCGGCGACGAGGTTCGCCGTACCCAGGTCGCGGCTGGCCCGGATGGAGCGCTTGACGTCGGCGGTCCAGCGCTGGGCGACCGGTTCGCCGGCCAGGTGAACGACCCCGTCACGGCCGCTGAGGGCCGAGGCCGGCGCCGGTCCGGTAAGCGGGTCCCAGGCCTGGGCCTCGACGCCGAGCTGCCGCCCGGCGCGGGCCGGGTCGCGGGAGAGGACGGTGACCTCGTCGCCGCGGGCCTTCAGGGCTTCGACGAGCGCGGTTCCGATGAGGCCGGTGGCGCCGGTGACTGTGACTTTCATTGCTGGTGGCAATCCCTTCTTGGTTTCCCTGTGAGCGTTACGGACGCGAGGCGCTTGCGGAGCAAGGCCCCTCAGACCTTCGGGTGGCGCATCGACTCGACGTCCGAGGCGGCAAAGCCGATCGTGCTCTGGCCGGCGTGGGCGGCGCCCGACTCCCTGGCCTCGGTGGAGACGGCCTCGGCGACCGCCGGGGCGACGTCGCGGTTGAAGACCGAGGGGATGAAGTAGTCCTCGGCGAGTTCGTCCTCGGTAACGATGTCGGCGATGGCGCGGGCGGCGGCCATCTTCATCGGCTCGGTGATCTGGTCGGCGCGCACGTCGAGCGCGCCGCGGAAGATTCCCGGGAAGGCCAGGACGTTGTTTATCTGGTTGGGGTAGTCCGAGCGCCCGGTGGCGATGATCCTGGAGTAGGCGGAGGCCTCCTCCGGGGTTACCTCCGGGTTGGGGTTGGCCATGGCGAAGACCATCGGGTCCTCGTTCATCGTGGCCAGCGCGCCTGGTTCGATGACGCGCGCCCCGGAGAGCCCGATCAGCAGGTCGGTGCCCCGGATCGCCTCGGTTGGGCCTCCGGAGATCTTCTCGGGGTTGGATACCTCGGAGAACCAGCGCTTGATCTCCGGCATCGATCCGTCGAGGTAGTCGGCGCGCTCGGTGCTGAGCACTCCCTGGGAGTCGCAGCCGATCACCTCGGTCACGCCGGCCTCCAGCAGGATCTTGGTCACCGCTATTCCCGCTGCGCCGAGTCCGATCATCAGCACGCGAAGGTCGCCGATCTGGCGTCCGGTGAGCCGGCAGGCGTTCATCAGCGCGGCCAGGACCACGATGGCCGTGCCGTGCTGGTCGTCGTGGAAGACGGGGATGTCGAGGCGCTCCTTGAGCGCGTCCTCGATCTCGAAGCAGCGCGGCGCCGAGATGTCCTCGAGGTTTATCCCGCCGAACCCCGGGGCTATCCGTTCCACGGTCTCGATGATCTCGAGCGGGTCCTTGGTGTCCAGGCAGATCGGGAAGGCATCGACGCCGGCGAACTCCTTGAAGAGCATTGCCTTGCCCTCCATCACCGGCATCGCCGCCTCGGGACCGATATCGCCGAGCCCGAGCACCGCCGTGCCGTCGCTGACCACGGCGACCGTATTGCGCTTGATGGTGTACTGGAAGGCGCGCTCGCGATCCTCGGCGATCGCCGAGCAGACCCGGGCCACGCCGGGGGTGTAGGCCATCGAGAGGTCGTCACGCGTCTTTATCGGGGAGCGGTTGTGCTGTTCGATCTTTCCCCCGACGTGGACCTGGAAGGTGCGATCGGTCGTGTCGACCACCGTGGCTCCGTCGACGCCGTCGATCGCCCGCACGATCTCCTGCCAGTGGTCGGGGCCGTTGGCGTCGACGGTGATGTCCCGGACCAGCCCCCCGTCGGCTTCGACCAGGTCGATCGGGCCAATTACTGCGCCGGCCTCGCCGATAGCGCCGGCGACCTTGCCGAGCATGCCCGGCACGTCTTCGATCTCGACCCGGATGGTGAGGCTGTACTGCGCTGAGGGGGTGGCGCCCATACCGGCCGGCAGTCTACGGAGGTTCCGGCCCGGCCCCCGTGACGGATCCTGCGGTAGCTTGCGGTCGGTGGCCGAGACGCTCTACCTGATCGACGGCAACAGCCTCGCCTACCGGGCCTTCTTCGCCCTGCCGGACACCATCGCCACCTCGAAGGGCCAGCCGACCAACGCGATCTTCGGCTTCGCCTCGATGCTGGTGAAGATCATCACCGAGCACGGCAGCAATCCGACGGTGGTCTGCTGGGACGCCGGCTCCTCCGGGCGCAAGGAGCTGGACAGCCGCTACAAGGCCAACCGCAGCTCCCGGCCCGACCTGCTCAAGGAGCAGTGGCCGTACTTCGAGCCGATCGTCGACGCGTTCGGCTGGACCAACGTCTCGGTGGA
>CAIKSH010000119.1 GCA_903830015.1 uncultured Solirubrobacterales bacterium
CTCGGGCTTGACGGCCTTGGCCTTCGCCTCGGTCGTCTTGATCCGCTCGTGCTCGATGACCTCCTTGCAAAGGTTGCGCAGCATCGCCTTGCGGTGCGAGCTGGTGCGGCTGAGCTTGTGGCGGGTCTTCTGGTGGCGCATGGCCCGATCTCCCCCGGGTCAGTCCTCGCGAAGGGTAAGTCCGCGGGCGGCAAGGGTCTCGACGACCTCGTCGATCGACTTGCGCCCGAAGTTCGGGATCGCGGCCAGCTCGTCCTCGGACTTGGAGAGCAGCTCGCCGATCGTCTGGATGCCGGCCCGCTTGAGGCAGTTGTAGGAGCGGACGCCGAGCTCGAGCTCCTCGATGAGGATGTCGTCGTCGGCGCCGCCGGCCGTGATCGGTGCCGCTCCGGGCATACCCGGCATTCCGCCCTCGAGCACGCCCACCGGGCCCTGGCGCAGCTCCTCGATCCGGTCCTCGTCGGTGAAGATCGCCAGCTGGCTGATCAGGATCTCGGAGGCCTCACGCAGGGCGGCCTGCGGGTCGATCGAGCCGTCGGTCTCGATGTCGAGCGTGAGCTTGTCGAAGTCGGTCCGCTGGCCGACGCGGGCCTGCTCGACCGAGTAGGCCACGCGGCGGACCGGCGAGAAGATCGAGTCGACCGGGATGACGCCGATCGGCTGGTCCTCGGTCTTGTTCTCCTCGGCCGGCCGGTAGCCGCGGCCGCGGCCGATGGTCAGGTACATCTCGAGCTTGGTCTTCTTCTCGAGCGTGGCGATGTGGGCCTTCGGGTTGAGGATCTCGACGCCGGCCGGCAGGTCGATGTCCTTGGCCGTGATGTCGCCCGGTCCGGTGACCACGAGCGGGGCCTCGACCTCGGTCGCGTCGGAGTGCATCCGGCAGACGATGCCCTTGAGGTTGAGGATGATGTCGGTGACGTCCTCCTTGACCCCGTCGATGTTGGAGAACTCGTGGGCCACGCCCTCGATCCGGACGCTGGTCACCGCGGCGCCGGAGAGGGAGCTCAGCAGGACGCGCCGCAGCGAGTTGCCGAAGGTGTAGCCAAAGCCGCGGTCGAGCGGCTCGATGACGAACGAGCCTCGGTCGTCGTCGGCCTTCTCGCTGGTGATTCGGGGGATCTGGAAATCGAGCATCGGGGTTCCTGTCGTCGTGTTATGGGCGCCGCCGCCGGCGGCGCTTTTCGCGCCGCGGCCCTCCTGCGGGCCCCGGCGCCAAGCCTGTTCCTACTTCGAATACAGCTCGACGATGAGCTGTTCCTGCACCGGGGTGGAGATCTCCTTGCGCTCCGGCGGGCGGAGCACCTTCGCGGTAAGCGAGTCGTGATCGGCCTGGAGCCAGGCCGGGACCTGCGCCGTGAGCTCGGTGGCGGCCCGGACGACCGGCTCTCCGGGGCTGCCGGCCTTGAAGGCGATGATGTCGCCCTCGCTCACCTGGAAGCTGGGAATGTCGACGCGGCGCCCGTTGACCGTCCAGTGGCCGTGACGGATCAGCTGGCGGGCCTGGCGGCGCGAGCCGGCAAAGCCGAGGCGGACCAGCACGTTGTCGAAGCGCTGCTCGAGCAGGGCAAGGAGGTTCTCGCCGGTGACCCCGCTCTGGCGGCTGGCCTTCTCGTAGTAGCGGCGGAACTGCTTCTCGAGAATCCCGTAATAGCGACGGGCCTTCTGCTTCTCGCGCAGCTGGACGCGGTATTCGCTCTGCTTCTGGCGGCCGCGGCCGTGGTCGCCCGGCGGGTAGGCGCGGCGCTCGATGCTGCACTTGTCGGTCAGGCAGCGCTCGCCCTTGAGGAAGAGCTTCTCCCCCTCGC
>CAIKSH010000120.1 GCA_903830015.1 uncultured Solirubrobacterales bacterium
CAGGACGGGGTCTCGGTCTGCGCGCTCGGCGTCAAGCCGTCCAAGGCCAAGCGCCAGGCCGCGCTGATCGGCGACAGCCATGCCGCCCAGTGGCGGCCGGCCTTCAGCATGCTCGGTCGCGAGAAGGACTGGTACATCGCCTCGATGACCGAGAGCGGCTGCGACTTCACGCTCGTATCGCAGATGCGAACCCCGCAGGACCGCGAAAGCTGTGCCCAGTGGAAGCGCGACATCCCGAAGTGGCTCGCCGCCCACCCCAAGGTCAGCACCGTCTTCTTCAGCCAGGTGGCCCGGGGCCAGGACAACGAGATCGAGTCCTACAAGAAGGCCTGGCAGGCGCTTCCCGCTTCGGTCAAGCAGATCGTGATCATTCGCGACAACCCCAAAACCTCCGAAACCGGGCTCGACTGCATCGAGCGGGCGATCAGCGACGGCCGGCAGGCAGGGCCGGCCTGCGCCAACCGGCGCTCGGAGGTTCTGCGCGAGGACGCCGCGGCCATCGCCGCCACCGAGCTCGGCGGCCCGCGGTTCCGGGTCGTCGACCTGACCAACCTCTACTGCGACAAGCGGCTCTGCTACCCGGTGATCGGCGGGGTACTCGTCTACGCCGACGGAAACCACCAGTCGCCCCAGTGGAACCAGACGCTGGCGCCGTTCGTCCTTAAGGCGATCCAGAAGACCGGCTGACCGTTCAGCCGGCGTCGACCAGCTCGCGGTCCATCGAGGTCAGCACGAGCGGTTCGCCGCCGCTGACCACGACCAGGTCCTCGATCCGGACGCCGAAGCTGCCCGGCAGGTAGACCCCCGGTTCCACCGTGACCACCGTCCCCTCCTCGAGCGGGTGCGTGCTGCCGCGCGGGGAGAGGCGCGGCTCTTCGTGAACGTCGAGACCGACGCCGTGCCCCAGACCGTGGCCAAAGTACTCGCCGTAGCCCGCCGCGTCGATCACGTCGCGGGCCGATGCGTCGACCTCCCGGCCGGTCCGGCCCGGTGCCAAGGCGGCGATGCCGGCGGCCCGGGCGTCGTTGACGATCCCATAGACCTCGCGCTCGCGTAAGCCGACCTCGCCGACCGCGAAGGTGCGGGTGCAGTCTGAGCAGTAGCCGTCCAGCGTCGCCCCCCAGTCGATGGTCACCATCTCTCCCTTGGCGATCCGGACTTCACGGGGCTCGGCGTGCGGGAGGGCGCCATGGGCGCCGGCGGCCACGATCGGCGGGAAGCTCAGGCTCTCGGCACCGGCTCCGATGATCGCCAGCTCGAGGGCGACGGCGACCTCGCGCTCGGTCCGGCCCTCGAGCCCGGTGGCCAGGACCGACCCCAGGGCCTCGTCGGCGAGCCGCGTCGCCGCGCCGATCCGCTCGATCTCCTCCTCGTCCTTTACCTCCCGCAGCCGCGAGGCCAGCCCCGGGGCCTCGACCAGCTCGGCGGTCGTCCCGAGCGCCTCGGTGAGGTCGGCCAGCTGGGCCACGGTCACCTGCCCGGGGTCGAAGCCGACCCGCCCCAGCTCCCGGCCACCGGTCGCCTCGCCCAGCCCGGCACCCAGCAGGTCTCGGCGGGCCCGTTCGACCGTCCAGCCCTCACCGAGCTGCTCGCCGGCCTGCTCGACGTAGCGAAAGTCGGTTACGAAGAGGCCCGGCGCAGCCGGGTCGGCCGGGCAGAGGGCGAGCCCGCTGGTGCCGCTGAAGCCGGTGAGCCAGCGCAGGTCGTGCCCGTCGGCCACGATCAGCCGGTCGAGTCCCTCGCCGGCAACGGCACGCGATAGCCGTTCGCGACGCTCCGGGGGAACGCTCACGAGCCTTCCGACAGCCGCCCGTGGAGCATCGAGAGGGCTTCGCGGTAGCCATCCGGCCCCTGGCCCTTCACCGTGGCGAAGCACAGGTCGCCGATGACCGAGAGCCGGCGAAAGTCCTCACGGCCGTCGACGTCGCTCAGGTGGACCTCGACGGCAGGCAGTGCGGCGATTTCCAGGGCGTCGCGAATCGCCCACGAGTAGTGGGTCCAGGCGCCGGGATTGAGCAGGATTCCGTCGGCGATGCCGTCGAGGCGATGGAGGTGTTCGACGAACTCGCCCTCGAAGTTGGTCTGGAAGAAGGTCGGCTCGAGCCCCAGCTCCCGGGCCCACTCCCCGATCGACTGCTCGAGGCGGGCGAGGTCGAGCTCCCCGTAGTGGGCGCTGTCGCGTCGGCCGAGCTGGTCGAGGTTCACGCCGTGCATCACGGCTATCCGGTTATGGGCGAGCACCCAACCAGTGTGCCACTACCGGCGGGCGGCGAAATCAGGAGGCGATCTCGGAGACGGCGGCGTGGAGATCGGCGCCGTCGACCGGACACCCTGGCGTAACCTCGCCGGGCGCGGCACAGAGGACGAACGGCACCTCGTCTGCGACCCGTTTCTTGTCCAACCGGGTGGCGGCAATCACCGCGTCCACGTCGAGCCCGGGCAGCGTGACCGGAAGCCCCGCCTGCTCCAGCAGCGCCGAGACCTCATCGCGCAGGGCGCCAGACCCCGCGCAGCGCAGCTCGGCCAGCAGACCCAGGCCGATCGCCTCGCCGTGGCGCAGCTGCGAGTAGGCGGTGGCCGTCTCGATGGCGTGGCCGACGGTGTGGCCGAGGTTGAGGACCTGACGACGGCCGCCGTCGCGCTCGTCCGAGGCGACCACGGCGATCTTCGTCCATGCGCAGTCCCGGATCATGCGATCGTCGATCGGCTCACCGGCGGCGATACGGGCCCAGAGGCTCCCGCCGGCGATCAGGCCGGTCTTGATCACTTCGGCCATGCCGGCGGCAACCTCGGCCGGCGGAAGGCTGGCCAGGAGGCCGGTATCGGCGATCACCCCGGCCGGCTGGTGGTAGGCACCGACGTAGTTCTTGGCCTCGGGGAGGTCGACCCCGGTCTTGCCGCCGTAGGCCGAGTCGACCTGCGCGACGAGCGTCGTCGGCACCTGTACGACCTCGATCCCCCGCTGGTAGCCGGCAGCGCAGAACCCGGCGAGGTCGCCCACCACGCCGCCCCCGAGGGCGACGAGCGTGTCGGCGCGCGTTACCTCCTGGTCGGCCAGGGCGCGCCAGACCCGCTCGGCAGTCTCGAGCGTCTTGACCTCTTCGCCGGGTGGGATCTCCACCAGCCCCGAGCCGCCCTCGACGCGGCCGCCGTAGAGCTCGGCCACGTTGGTGTCGCTGACCACGATGCGCCGGCCTTCGGTGCCGGGCCACGGCGCCTGCCCGAGCGCTCCCTCGCCGACCCAGCACGGGTAGCTCCGGTCGCCCGCGCTGGCCCACAGGAGGTAAGGGAACGGACCGGGGTCGGCGGCCATGGCGACGAGCACCGCCGCCAGCTCCCCGACCGCAGCGACCGGGGAGCCGACTATCACGTCGGCGGCGAGCCGGTACTGGGCTTCGCGCGCCCGGTAGAGATCGGCAAAGCCATCGCGGTCGGCGGCGAGCGGACGACCGCTGCCCGAGCTGCGCTCCCACGCGGTCTCTTCGTCGACGTCGACGAGGACCACGAGGTGGGCTTCGAGCATCTCGCGCGTGGTCGGGTCGGCCAGCGCCCCGCCCCCGAGGGCGATCACCTGCGGCGGGGCCCGCAGGAGGCCGGCGATCACCTCGGCCTCGGCCGCACGGAAGGCCTCCTCCCCACGCCCGGCGAAGATCTCTTCGACCGGGGCTCCCTCGCGCTTTTCGACCTCCGTGTCGCTGTCGCTCCAGGGCAGCCCGAGCTGCGCGGCGAGGGCCTCGGCCAGCGTGCTCTTCCCGGCTCCCATGAAGCCGGTCAGGACGATCGAGCGGGTTAGGTCGGCCGCCACCCGATCCGCTCGCAGTAGGCGGCGATGGCCCCGTGGACGTCCTCAATGCTGTCCCCGCCGAACTTCTCGCGGTAGGCGTCGGCCAGGACGAGGGCCACCATCGCCTCGGCGACCACCCCCGCCGCGGGGACGGTGCACGAATCGGTCCGCTCGCGCAGGGCCTCGGCCGGCTCGCGCGTGGAGATGTCGACCGAGCGCAGCGGCTTGGTGAGGGTCGGGAGGGGCTTCATCGCGCCCTGCACGATGAGGGGCTCACCGGTGGTCATGCCCCCCTCGAGGCCCCCGGCGTGGTTGGTCTCGCGGTAGTAGCCCCGCTCCTCGCTGTAGAAGATCTCGTCGTGGGCACCGGAACCGGGCCGCGCCGGCAGCTCCCAGCCGTCACCCAGGGAAGCGCCCTTCACGGCCTGGATCGAGCAGACCGCGCCGGCTATCCGCCCGTCGAGCCGGCTCTCCCACGAGACGTGGGACCCGAGGCCCGGAACGAGGCCGAACGCCACCACCTCGAAGACGCCACCGATCGACTCGTTGGCCTTTCGCTGGACATTGATGTGCTCGACCATCTCCGCGCTCGCCGCCGCATCCAGGCAGCGCACCGGGTCCTCGTCTACGCCGTCGAAATCTTCTACGGTCAGGGCCTCGCCGGGCTCGGGCGCTTCGACCGTGCCGATCTGGACCACGTGCGAGCGAAGCTCGACGCCCAGGGAGCGCAGGAACTCGCGGCAGACGGCGCCGCCGGCAACCCGGGCCGTGGTCTCGCGGGCGCTGGCCCGCTCGAGGATGTCCCTTACGTCCGGTGCGCCGTACTTCCAGGCGCCGACCAGGTCGGCGTGGCCGGGGCGCGGAAGGACCACCGGCTCGACCTCGGCCTCCACCGGCCAGGGGCTCATCCGCTCCTCCCAGTTCTCGTAGTCGCGGTTGGCCACCTGGATGGCGATCGGGCCGCCGAGAAGGCGCCCGTGCCGGATACCGGCCGTCACCTCGCAGCGGTCGGTCTCGATCTTCATGCGGCCGCCGCGCCCGTGACCCAGCTGGCGGCGCGCGAGGTCGCGGTCGATCGTCTCGCGGTCGACCTCAAGGCCGGCGGGAAGGCCTTCGAGAATGCACGTCAGCCCTGGGCCGTGGGACTCGCCTGCCGTGGTCATTCTCACCGTCATGGTCGGAGCGGAGGCTAGCGATGGCAGGCGCCGTCCGGCGGGCCTATCCGACCAGCGCCGCCGCCACGGCCGAGCCGAAGGCCACGAACGGGGCCAGCGGCACGACGGCACTGCGGATCGCGGTGAGCGGCCGGCGCGGGTTGCCGGCCACGGTCCATGCCACCGCCGTGAGGAAGGCCAGCAGGAGGGCCGCGAGCCCCGCCGGCCCGAGCGCGAGCGCCGGCAGGGCGGCCAGCTTCACGTCGCCGCCACCCAGCGCTCCGGGTCGCAGCAGGCTCGCCACCGCCATCGGGACGCAGGCCATGGCCAGGGCGCCCGCGAGCGCGAGCGGGCCGGCACCTCCGGCCAGGGAGACCGCTCCGAGCGCCATGGCGCCGCCAACGGTGCAGGCATTGGGGATCGTCCGCGTGCGCAGGTCCGATGCTGCCGCCCACGCGAGAAGCGCGACGAGAAGGCAGACAGACGTCGGCAAGGCCACGATTCCTTCCTAGCGGCCAGC
>CAIKSH010000121.1 GCA_903830015.1 uncultured Solirubrobacterales bacterium
CGACCACTGCGTCGACCTCGCCGTCGCGCAGCATGGCGAGCATGTCGCCGAGCACGTCGTCGGTGTCGGCGTCGAACGGCACCGCCTCGGCGCCCTCGAAGCTCTCGGCGAGCGCAAAGTTGGTCGAGCCGGCGATGGCCAGGACCCGCCGGCCGCGCAGCTCCTCCGGCGAAGAGACCTGATCGTCCGGCCGGACGACAACCGACTCGCTGAAGGCGGCGTAGGGCGAGCTGAACGCCATCCGCCGCTCCCGCTCGGGCGTGATCGCGCAGCCGCACCAGATCGCGTCGCACTCACCCCGCATCAGCGCCGGCTCGAAGTCGGCCCACGGCCGGAAGAGCCAGCGCAGCTCCAGGCCGGCCTGCGCGGCCACCGCCTCGGCGGCGGCCGGCTCGTAGCCGCTGCGGGTGCCGTCCGGGCCGGTCTTGAAGAGGGGGGGAACGTCGAGGGAGGAGCAGCAGAGGGTCAGGACACCCGGCTCGATCGTGGCGGCTTGGCTGCTCTGGCTATCCATCGCGCGACCCCGGCGGGGCGGCCAACCCTAACCGGGCCGGCTCCCCGCCGGTAGCATCGGCCGGGTGTCCGGGGAGCAGACCGATACCGGGGTCGTGGTGATCGGGGCCGGCCTGGCCGGCCTCTCGGCGGCCAGCGAGCTGGTCGACGCGGGAGTGCAGGTCGAGGTGCTCGAGGCGCGCGACCGCGTGGGCGGCCGCACCTGGAACACCGAGATCGGCGGCCAGGCCAACGAGCTCGGCGGCCAGTGGGTGAGTCCCTACCAGGAGGCGGTCTTGGAGACGCTCGAAAAGCTCGGGCTGGAAACCTTCCCCAGCTATCGGGTCGGGAGCCACGTCTACATCGACCCCGAGGGCACCGCGCACCGGTACGAGGGTGAGGACTTCCCGTTCCCTGAGGAGTCGGCCAGCGCCTACGAGGCGGCCCTGGCCCGGCTCGACGAGCTCGCCGGGCAGATGGATCCCGAGGCCCCGTGGGACCACCCGGACGCCGTGGCGCTCGACTCGGTCACCTTCGAGAGCTGGCTCGAGGCCGAGGTGGCCGACGACATGGCGCGCGACATGCTGCGCTCGATGCTCGCCGGCGGCTTCATCGCCAAGCCGGCCCAGAGCTTCTCCGTGCTCCAGGGGCTGTGGATGATCGCCGGGGCCGGGGGGACCTACGAGCTGTTCGAGCCCGAGCAGTGCCTGGCCAGCCGGGTCGTCGGCGGCTCGCAGGCGATCGCGAACGGCCTGGCCGCCCGGCTGGGGGACCGCGTGCGGCTGAACACGCCGGTATCGGCGATCGAGTGGTCGGACGGCGGCGTGGTCGCGCAGGCCCCGGGCCTTTCGGTCCGGGCCCGGCAGGCGGTGGTGGCCGTGCCGCCGAACATGACCAACGCGATCCGCTTCGAGCCGGGCCTTCCCGGCTGGCGCCAGCGCCTGGCCCAGGACCTATCCCAGGGGTCGATCATCAAGGTCCTCGCCGTCTACGAAGAGCCGTTCTGGAGGGCCGACGGCCTCTCCGGGCAGGGCTTTGGGCCCTACCAGCTCGTGCGCGAGCTCTACGACAACTCGCCGCCCTCCGGGCAGCCGGGCGTACTGGTCACCTTCCTGGCCGGCGAGGCGGCCGAGGCCGCGGCGCGGATGGATCCGGTAGACCGCCGAGCCGCCGTGCTCGAGGGAATGGCCCGTTATCTGGGCGGCGAGGCGCTCAACCCGGAGGAGTACATCGAGGTCGACTGGTCCAGCCAGGAGTGGACCCGCGGCGCCTACGGCACCAGCTACGGGACCGGCGGCCTGACCCGCTTCCGGGATGACCTGCGCCGGCCGGTGGGCCCGATCGAATGGGCCTGCTCCGACATCGCCGGCGAGGGCCACATCCACATGGAGGGCGCGATCCGGATGGGCCGCCGGGCCGCGAGCGCCTGCCTCGAGCGGCTCGGCTGAGCTCGCCGCAAACGTACCTGCCCTCCGTCCGGCCTGCCCTGCCACAATCGGGGGGTGGATCGCCCCGAGCTGGAACGGCGCCGCGCGGAGAGCCGCGCGCGGACCCGGCGCAACCGGCTGATCGCCCTCTTCTCGCTGGGCGCGGTACTGGCCGCGGCGGCCGCGGTCGTCGTGGTTGCCACCCGGAGCCCGGACGGCAAAGCCGGGCCGGGGCCGTCGGCCTACCGGACAGTCCCGGAGAAGGCCACCGGTGCGGGCACGGCCACAGCTGCCCAGCCGCAGGGCCCGCCGCCCCAGCAGATAAAGCCCGCTGTTCCCGGGAAGGGCGAGGTGATCACCGAAGCGCCCTCCAGCGCCGGCCGGAAGGTGGCGCTGACCATCGACGACGGGACCTGCGCCAAGTGCGTCGACCGGATCCTCGACGTGCTCGAGCAGACCGGCGGCAAGGCGACCATCTTCCCGAACGGCGTCTACGCCGCCAGCTGGGAGCCGCAGGCCGACCGGATCCGCAAGCTGGTGGCCAGCCGCCAGCTCACCGTCGGGAACCACACCTACAGCCACCAGGTCTCAACCCAGATCGGGCCGGAGGCCTTCGGCGCCGACCTGCAGCGCAACGAGGACTGGATCCAGGAGACCTTCAAGCTCACCGGCCGGCCCTGGTTCCGGCCGCCCTACGGTGACCGCGACGCCTCCATCGACGCCGCCGCCGGCCAGCGCGGCTATCGGAACGTGATCATGTGGTCGGGGACGGTCGCCGACTCGGATCCCCGCAGCGAGGCCTACATCCTCAACGCGATCGACTACTGGGCCAAGCCGGGGGCGATCATCCTCATGCACGCCAACTACCCGGCGACCGGCAAGGCCCTGCCGAAGATCTTCCGCATGCTCGAAAAGCGCCGCCTCGAGCCGGTCACGCTGGCCGAGCTGCTCGACCGGTCCTGATCAGGCGCCGAGCGCCTCGCGCAGCTCGGCGGCCGCGGCGTCGGTACGCCGGCCGCGGCGCAGCCACTTCACCACACCGTCGCGGTCGCACAGGGCCACCGCGATCTGCGAGCGGTCGGGCAGCCCGAGCGCTTCGGAGACCCGCGAGACGTCTCCG
>CAIKSH010000122.1 GCA_903830015.1 uncultured Solirubrobacterales bacterium
CACCCGGATCTCCATTCCGGTCAGCTCGCGCGCACGGTCGATCAGGTCGGCGGCGTTGGGGGCGTCGCGGATCGCACTGGTCGCGACGGCCACCTGCTCGGCCGGACCCAGCTCGCTGGCGGCGCAGAAGTGGGCGAAGATGTCGATCGTGCGCAGCGCGCGGTCGACCGACTCGTCGCTCAGCGTGCCGTCCTTGCCGGCGCCGGCCAGCACGCGAACCGGCTCGTAGATCTCGTCGGTGCGCTTCCACCATGCGCCCAGCGGCGCCTCGGATTCGTCCGGGCTTCGCCACCAGAGCCGGCCACGCTCGCTCTGGCCCGAGTGCGACTCGAAGACGACTAGGCGGAAGGAGTTCGACCCGAGGTCGATGACGGCCAGGCGTGCGTCGCCGTCAGTCGCCACGCTCGATCAGCTCGATGCGGTAGCCGTCCGGGTCGCGCACGAAGCAGAGCCGGGAGCCGCCTTCGCGGATCGAGTAGGGCGGCTTCTCGGGCTCGATCCCCTTCCCCGCCAGCGCGGCGAGGGTCCCGTCGAGGTCGTCGGTGGTGATGGCGATGTGCCCGTAGCCGGTGCCGACCTCGTAGGAGTCGACGCCGAAGTTGTAGGTGAGCTCCAGCCGCGGGCTCTCCCCGTCGCCGGGAAGGTTCATGAAGACGTTGATCGCCTCGTCGCGGATGGGGATGCGGCCGGTCTCCTGGAAGCCGAGCGCCTCGTAGAAGGCGACCGAGCGATCGATGTCGCCGATCCGGTAGCAGGTGTGAATCAGCCGGGCCACGCGCGTAGCCTACCCTCCAACCATGATCGTCAAGAGCTCCGAGCTGGAAGGCTTCCTGACCAACACCTACCTCGTCGGCGAGGAGGGCTCCGAGGCCTTCTTCGTCGACGCCGGCGGACCGGTGGAGCCGCTGATCGAGGAGGCGGCGGCGCTCGGCATGAAGCCCACGCACGTCCTGCTCACCCACCACCACTACGACCACGTCGCCGACCTCGACAAGCTCCTCGAGGCCTACCCGGGAATCGAGGTTCTCATCCACCCGGCCGAGCGCGCCGAGGTGCCGCAGGCCACCGGCGAGATGCTGCCCGGCGAGACGGTTACCGTCGGCTCGCTCGAGGTCGAGCCGCTGGCCACCCCGGGCCATACCGCGGGCATGCTCTCGCTGGTCGTCGACGGCCACGTCTTCACCGGGGACACGCTCTTCAAGGGCTCGGTCGGCGGCGTCCGCGCCCCGGGCTCAACCGGCTACGCCGACCTCCACCGCTCGATCATGGAGACGCTGATGGGCCTCCCCAGGGAGACGGTCGTCATGCCCGGCCACGCCGAGGCCACGACGATCGGCGACGAGTGGGAGAACAACGGCTTCATCCGGATCTGGCGCGGCGCCGACGAAGAGGGGACAGGGAGCTGCACGGCCTTCGGCGACCCGGCGACGCTCGTCCTCCTGGGCCCCGACTATGACGGCGGCCACAAGGCGTGGATCCGCTGGCCCGACGGGAGCGACGACATCGTCCCCGGCTCGCAGGTGGAGGCCGGCTAGCCGGCCAGCGGCTCGAGCGTCTGGACCTGGAAGAGGCTGGTCGTGCCCGGGCGCCCGCTGGGCAGGCCGGCGGTGATGCCCACCCGCTGGCCGGGGCGGCACCAGCCGAGCTCGATCACGCGGCGCCCGGCGTCGGCGATCAGCTCCTCGGTGGTCTCGTGGCGCCGCATCAGCGCCGCGGTGACCCCCCAGAGCAGTCCGCAGCGCCGGACCGTCTCGCGGCCCGGGGAGAGGGCGAAGATCGGGACGATCGGCCGGTGTGCGGAGACCAGCCGGGCCGAGCGCCCCGAGAGGGTGGGCACGATCAGCGCGTCGAGCTTGAGCTGGTCGGCGGCCTCGACGGCGCTGTGGGCGACGGTGTAGCCGGGATCGCGGGCATCGCGGGCGACGCGGTGCTCGTTCCAGTACTCGTAGGGCGCCTCGCGCTCGGTGGTCCGGGCGATGGAGTCCATCATCGCGACCGCTTCGACCGGGTGGGCGCCGACGGCAGTCTCCTGGGAGAGCATCACCGCGTCGGTGCCGTCGAGGATGGCGTTGGCCACGTCGGCCACCTCGGCACGGGTCGGCCGGG
>CAIKSH010000123.1 GCA_903830015.1 uncultured Solirubrobacterales bacterium
ACGGCCGGCTCGGAGTCGGCCTGGTACTCGACGTAGCCCCCGGCCTCGACCGGCAGCCCCTCGCCCGAGGGCTCCATCCCGGACAGGGCGGCCTGGTCGGTGCCGGACACGGCGATCTGGGCCGGCCCGCGGATCCAGTCCTCCCGCCCGTCGCCGCCGTCCCCGACCGCCTCCACGGAGACCGAGGGCGCGGTGCGGTCGACGCCGACCGTGACGCCCGCGTCCTCCCGGGCCGCGATCCCGGTACCGCCGATCGCCCGGGCCCGGAAGCGGTGCAGGCCTTCGGCCAGGGGGCCGGGCCGGTGCTCGGCAACCGGGCCGGCCGCGTTGGCCGAGCTCCCGGGCTCGCTGCCGTCGGTGGTGAGCGCATAGCCGGAGACGCCTGAGGGGCCGGCCGTCCCGGGGCGCACGGTGACCACGGCCTGGGTGCCGTCCCGCACCCAGCGGGCCGGGACGCTCATCTGCGCCGGCCCGGGGGCGGTGTTGTCCACCTGGAGGGTGCGGCGGTGCACCGAAGCGTTGCCGGCAGCATCCCAGGCGGTGGCCACCAGCTCGTGGCCGCCGTCGGCCATGTGGCGCGTGTCGAGCGTCGCGGCCCCTCCGGCGTCCGGGCAAGGGCGCATCGAGTAGGGGTCGCAGGAGCTCTCGCGGTCGAAGACCGGCGTACCGTCGACCTCGATCCGGGTGCGCCGGATGCCGGTCGGGTCGGAGGCCGAGAAGGACCCCGACGCGGTGCCGGCCGTCCAGCCGCCCGAGCCGAGCGCTCCCTGGACGCGACCGATCTCGGGAGGCCCGTCGTCGCGAAGCTCGATCACCGCGTCGCGCAGCGTCGCCGCGGCGCGGACCGAGCCGGTCGGGCAGCCGCCGCCTGACGAGCAGATGACCAGCACCCGGACCCGCGAGGTCGACAGGCCCCCCACCGCGAACGGCAACGCGGCCGGGCCGGCCCAGCTGCAGCCGGCGGGGAGCCCGCACCAGCGGTAGCCCGAGTCGTCAGCGACGCCGGCCTCCCAGCCACCGCTAGTCAGGCCGGTGCCCTGCGTCCCGAAGGCGGTGCCGTTCCCGCGCAGCCCGGTGATCACCGCCCCGCGCGGCGCCTGGGCCTCGAGCGCTCCCCAGGTGAAGGCCGGCAGAGTCCCCCGGCCCACCTGGTTTCTCACCTTCATGCCCAGCGACCAGTCGGCCGAGCAGGAGGCGTCGGCGGCGATCGCATCCGAGCCGACGGCGCTGAAGGCGCGGTTGACTCCCGAGCCGTCGCAGGCCCGGACCTCGTAACTGCCGGCGCGGGCCGCCGGGGCGAGCATTAGCAGCAGGGTGATGAGGGCCAGGCCGGCCAGGGCGATGCGGGTGGGCATGGTCCTCCTAGGCGCCAGCGGCCAGAGTTCGCCCCCCTGGCCCCAGGTGCGACAATCGGGCAATGCTCGAACCCGGCGACAAGGCCCCCGCCTTCACCCTGCCCGACCAGGACGGAAACCCCGTCTCGCTGGCCGACCTGAAGGGCGCCCCCGCGGTGGTCTACTTCTATCCGCGCGCCTCCACCCCGGGCTGCACCACCCAGGCCTGCGGCGTCCGCGACCACCTGCCTGACTACGAGAAGGCCGGCGCGCGGGTGGTCGGGATCTCACCCGACCCGGTGGACAAGGTGAAGAAGTTCCACGACGAGGAGGGGCTGGGATTCACCCTCCTGGCCGACGAGGACCACGCGGTCTGCGAGCTCTACGGCACCTGGGTGGAGAAATCGATGTACGGAAAGAAGTATTGGGGGGCCCAGCGGGCGACCTTCATCCTCGACGCCAGCGGGAAGGTCGTCCACGTAATCCCGAAGGTCTCCCCCAAGAAGCACGACGAGCAGGTGCTGGAAGCGCTGGCGGCCACGTGAGCGCGCCGGCGGCGGTCATCTTCGACAACGACGGCCTAACCCTCGACACCGAGGGGCTGTGGACGCTCGCCGAAGAGCGGCTCTTCGCCCGCTACGACACCGAGTTCACCGCGGCCCACAAGCTCGAGCTGCTGGGCAAGTCGGGCCTGCTGGCCGGGCGCTTCCTGAGCGAGGAGCTCGGGCTGCCGCAGAGCGCCGGGCTGCGCCTGGTCGGCGAGATGGACGAGCTCGTCTTCGAGGCGATGGAGGAGGGGCTCAGCCCGATGCCCGGTGCCGTCGAGCTGCTCGCCGCGCTAGAGGAGGCCGGCATCCCGCGCGGGCTGTGCTCGAACTCGCCGCGCCCGTTCGTCGAGCGGGCCACCGCCCGGGCCGGCGTAGCCGACAGCTTCCAGGTGATGGTCACCGGGGACGACGTCGAGAACGGAAAGCCGGAGCCCGACCCCTACCTCGAGACCGCACGCCTGCTGGGCGTGGACCCGGCCGACTGCATCGCGCTCGAAGACTCCCCGCCGGGCGCGATGAGCGCCCACCGCGCCGGCATGGCCGTCCTGGTCGTGCCCTCGTTCGAGGGACTCGACTACGAGGGAGCCGAGGACGCCCGGTTCGGTTCGCTGGCCGACCCGGGCCTCTGGGAGCGGCTGGGGCTGCAGCCGGCCTGACGGGCCGGAGCCGTGGCCGGCGCCCCGTAACCTCTCAGGCGTGCCCGCGGCGACGATCTTCGACGCGATCGGCTCGGTGGCCGAGGACATCGGCAGCTTCTTCACGAGCCTGGCCGAGGTAGACCTTCCCTTCCTGCTGGCGGGAATGGCCGTCTTCATCGCCTACCTGAGCATGCGCGCCCTGGCCCTGCTCAACACGCTGAAGGCCGCCTACCCGCACGAGCCGATCGCCTACCGGCAGATCTGGGCCGCCTACATCGCCGCCTACGGCTTCAACAACGTGGTCCCGGCCCGCGGCGGGGACATCATCAAGTTCTTCCTGGTCAAGACGTCGGTCCCGTCCTCGACCTACCCGGCGATCGGCGCCGCCTTCGTCGTCGAGGTGATCTTCGACCTGACGATGGCGGTCCCGATCCTCATCTTCGCCTTCAGCCAGGGGGTCTTCCCCGCCGTTCCCGACCTGCCGGACCTCGGCGGCTTCAACCTCACCTTCATCGCCCGCGACCCGCAGCTGACCCTGTTCGTGGTGACCGGCGCGGCCGTGCTGCTGCTCGCCCTCTTCGCCTTTCTCTCCCGGCGCGTCGCCGAGTTCTGGAACAACGTCCGCCAGGGCTTCACCATCCTCTACGACCTCCCGCGCTACCTGCGCGAGGTCTGGCTGGTCCAGTTCGGCGGCTGGCTGCTGCGCTGCACCGCCTTCTGGCTCCTGCTGGAGGCCTTCGGGGTCGGCGGCTCGGTGCGCAACGTCCTGCTCGTGCTCGGGATCAACGCCGTCACCGCGCTTGTGCCCTTCGCGCCCGGCGGGGCCGGGGTGCAGCAGGCGCTGCTGGTGACCGTGTTCGGGAGCGCGGCGACCGTCGCAGCCTACTCGGTCGGCCAGCAGGTAGCGATCGGGTTCATCTCCCTGGCCGTCGGCTTCGGTGCCCTGTTCCTGGTCTTCGGCTTCCGCTCGTTCGGCGACGTGCGGCGCGCCGGCCAGGCCCACCGGGATGCCGAGAAGGCCGCCCGTCAGCGAAGGCCCTGACGCGCCTCGCGCACCAGGGCGACCGCCTCGGGGAAGATGGTCGCCATCACCGAGCGGACCTGCTCGGCCTGCTCGGCGGTGGTCCCCTGGACGTTGACGCGGTTGACTGCGGCGACGGTCATCTCCACGGCCAGCTTGATCGCGTTGTCGGCCCACGCCAGCGTCTGCTGGCCGGCCATCTGCTCGGCCAGCTCGGCCATGCGCCGCTGAAGCTCCTCAGGGTCGCCGCCGAAGAGGTCTCCGAATCCGCCTGGGCCTTCCATGATTCAATCGTAGCCGTGTTGGGAACCGTGCCGGGAGCCGGGGTCGACCTCTCATGCCGGATCGAGGGGCGCGGCCACGCCGTCGTGGTCGTCCACGACGTCGGCTCGTCGATGGCCGACTCGGCGCAGCTCGCCGCGCCGCTGGCCAAGAGCTGCCGGATAGTGACCTACGACCGTCGCGGCTACGGGGAGAGCGGGGCCCCCGAGCCCTACGCGGCCACCACGGCGGCCGAGCAGGGCGAGGACCTCGGCGCCCTGGTCCACGCGACCGGGGCCGACGAGCCGCTGGCCATCGGCGTCGGCTTCGGCGCCCTGGCCGTGCTCGACCGGCTCACCCGCGAGCCGGGCCAACTCGGAGCGGCGATCCTCGTCGACCCGCCGGCCTATGCCTTCGTGCCCGAGGCCACCACTGCCCTGAGCGAGCGCCTGGCGGCTCTGGAGTCGGCGGTCGAGGACGCCGGCGCCCCGGCCGGCGTGGCGCAGTGGCTCGGCCCCGACACCCCGCCGCAGCGCCTGGAACGCGCCCGGCAGGACCAGCGCGCCGTCTTCGCCGACGTCGCCGGGCTGGCGTCTCTGGATGTCGGCCGGGCCGGGCTGAAGGCGATCGGGGTGCCGGTGACCATCGTCACCGGGCCGGCGAGCCGTCCCGAGGACGTCGCCGCCGCCGACGCGCTCGCCGCGCTGATCCCCGGCTGCGGCCGGCGGACCGACGGCGACGTGGCTGCGGGCGCCCTGCCGCTGGTCACCTGAGGGCGCCGGTCCATAGAATCGCCGGCGTGACCGACGCCAAGGCCAAGCCGCAGCCGCAGCCCGCCGATCCCGAGGCGACGCTCGCCTGGGAGGCGGCCAACCGCACGCGGGCCACGGCCTGCGCCTGGGGCGCCGGGCTCCTCACCCTCCTGGGCGCGGTGGTCACCGGGCTCGGGATCTCCGGGCTGCCCAACTACGACGCTGAAGTGGTGACGATCCCCGACGCCATGCGCGACCTCGCCGCCGGCCAGCCGATCCCGCCGGGGCGCCTGGCCCTCCAGGTCGAGTGGCTCGGCGATCACGCCACCGTGCCGATCATCGGCGCCGTGATCTACGGCATCGGCTCGCTGCTTATCTTCGGCGCCTTCGTCTACCTCTTCAAGGCGACCCGCGCGCGCAACCCGCGCTTCACCCAGCTCGCCCTGGTCGCCGGCGCCGCCGGGATCGTAATGTTCGCCGTCGGGCGCACGACCGCCGAGATCTCCCGGTACATCGGGGCCAGCGGCTTCGCCGGGGGCGGCAACCAGGCGGCCAGCGAAGCCCTCACCGGGGGCAGCTTCTTCGTCGCCCAGATCATCTGGCAGCTCGGGGCCTTTGCCGCCGGGTTCGGCTTCGTCCTGCTGGGCCTGAACGCCATGCGCGCCGGCCTGCTGACCCGGTTCATGGGCGTGCTGGCGATGATCGTCGGCGTCACCTTCATCCTCCCGATCGACCAGCAGGGAGTCATCCGCGCCTTCTGGCTGATCGCGCTGGGCTTCCTGCTGGCGCTCAAGTGGCCCGGCGGGGCCCCGAAGGCGTGGCTGACCGGAGAGGCCGAGCCCTGGCCCAGCGCCACCGAGCAGCGCGCCCAGCGGGCCGCTGCCGCGGAGGCCGCGGGCGGCGGGGGATCCGGCGGCTCCTCCGGCGCCGGCAGCTCCGGCAAACGCAAGCGCAAGCGCTGACCGGCGGCCCTGCGGCCGGGATAGGATCCCCGCCATGGCCCTCCCTCCCGCCTCCCGAGAGACCACCGTCCTGATCACCGGCGCCTCGTCGGGAATCGGCGCCGAGCTGGCCCGGGAGCAGGCCGGGCGCGGCCACGGCGTGACGCTGGTCGCCCGCCGCGCCGACCGGCTCGAGGAGCTCGCCCGGGAGCTCGAGGGCGCCTAC
>CAIKSH010000124.1 GCA_903830015.1 uncultured Solirubrobacterales bacterium
CACTACGATTCAGCGCATCGTTCACGTTCGGGGCCAGCTCAAGGCAGCCGATAGGCCGGCAACCTGACCTGCGACCCTGTAACCGCAGCCGTTCACCGGTGTGAATGGCACGAACCGACTCGAAGGGAAGACCTGTGAGCACCAACGGCAACCGCAACGGCGCCTCGCGCAACGGAAAGGCCCGCTACCAGAAGGACAAGGTCCGGGTGGCGATCGTCGGCGTGGGCAACTGCGCCAGCGCCTTCGTGCAGGGAGTCGAGCACTACCGCAACGCCGACCCCGACAAGCCGATCGACGGCCTCATGCACACCGACCTGGGCGGCTACCACGTCGGCGACATCGAGTTCACCTGCGCCTTCGACATCAACGCCACCAAGGTCGGCAAGGACCTCGGCAAGGCGATCTGGGCTGCGCCCAACAACACGATGAAGTTCTCCAAGGTCCCCACCGACCTCGGCGCCCCGGTCTACCGCGGAATGACCCTCGACGGCATCGGCAAGTACGCCAAGGAGAAGATCCGCAAGGCCCCGGGCGAGACCGCCGACATCGCCTCGATCCTCAAGGCGACCCACACCGACGTCGTCGTCTCCTACCTGCCGGTCGGCTCTGAGGACGCCACCCGCTGGTACGTCGAGCAGGTGCTCGAGGCCGGCTGCGGATTCGTCAACTGCATCCCCGTCTTCATCGCCAGCTCCGACTACTGGAACCGCAAGTTCAAGAAGGCCGGCCTGCCGATCATCGGCGACGACATCAAGTCACAGGTCGGGGCCACGATCGTCCACCGCACCATGGCCCGCCTCTTCCACGACCGCGGCGTGCGCATGGTGCGCACCTCGCAGCTGAACGTCGGCGGCAACATGGACTTCTACAACATGCTCGAGCGCGAGCGGCTGGAGTCCAAGAAGATCTCCAAGACCCAGGCCGTGACCTCGATCATGGGCCACGAGCTTCCCGAGGACGACGTTTACATCGGCCCCTCGGACTACGTGCCGTGGCTCACCGACCGCA
This sequence comes from uncultured Solirubrobacterales bacterium, assembly GCA_903830015.1. GTDB lineage: Bacteria > Actinomycetota > Thermoleophilia > Solirubrobacterales > Solirubrobacteraceae > F1-60-MAGs163. Next base: position 1,009 of record CAIKSH010000124.1, read on the forward strand.
AGTGGGCCCACATCCGCCTCGAGGGGGCCGCCTTCGGTGACGTGCCGCTCAACCTCGAGATGAAGCTCGAGGTCTGGGACTCGCCCAACTCGGCGGGAATCGTCATCGACGCCGTCCGCTGCTGCAAGCTCGCCCTCAACCACGGCGTAAGCGGCCAGCTCGACGGGCCCAGCTCATACCTGATGAAGTCGCCCAAGAACCAGCGGCCCGACGACCAGGCCCGCCGGGACACCGAGAAGTTCATCAAGCAGTACGCCCGCAAGCCGGGCACGAAGCCGAAGGGCCGCAAGGCCCCGGCGAAGAAGCGCGCCGCCGCCAAGCGCTAGCGCGGCACACGGCCCCGGCCGCCGGCGCCGGCCGGCAGGCGCTCTCTATGCTGGCCGCGTGGCCGACGGCTTCGCGATCGCGCAGGTGACCCCGTTCGCCTGGGAGCGCCGGCACGAGGTAAACGAGGAGATCTCCCACCTGGCCTCCGGCCTGGCTGAGCGTGGCCACCGGGTGGTGATCGTCGCGCCCTCGACCTCGGCCGCCGCCGTACGCGACGGGCGCCGGCTGATCCGCCAGGGAGCCGAGAAGCTGCTCGACCGGGCCTCCGGCGAGCCTCTGGTGCTGCCGGTCAGCGAGTCGCTCGGCGGGCTGCCCTGGCGCCGGCGGGTGAACCTGCCCAGCGACGTGACCCGAACGCTGGGCGAGCTCTTCGACGAGGCGCCGTTCGACATCTGCCACGTGCACGAGCCCTTCGCCCCGGGCCTGGCCAGCGCGGCGCTGCGCAGCTCGCGCGCGCTGAACGTGGGCAGCTTCCACGCGCCGACCGAGCGGCTCGTCGCCACGCAGGTGGCCCGCAAGGTGGTGCAGCTCCTCTTCGGCCGGC
>CAIKSH010000125.1 GCA_903830015.1 uncultured Solirubrobacterales bacterium
CATCTACGGAGTCAGTTTCGACATGGTCGGCAAGCAGCCGATCGTGCTCCTCAAGACCGTCGACGGCAACCGCTTCCTGCCCATCTGGATCGGCCATCCCGAGGCCGCCTCGATCCTGATGCGCCTCCAAGGCGCCAGCACCCCGCGCCCGATGAGCCACGACCTCTTCGTCGACATGCTCACCGAGCTCGACGTCACCTGCACCCAGGTCGCGGTCACCGAGCTGCGCGACAACACCTTCTTCGCCTCGATCACCCTCCGCCAGGGCGAGAACGAGTTCGAGATCGACTCGCGCCCGAGCGACGCGCTCGCCCTGGCCGTCCGCACCGAGGCTCCGATCTACGCCGCCGAGGAAGTGATCGAGGAGTCGGCGATCGAGTTCGAGCACGAGGTCGAGGACACCGAGGAGGTCGTCGACCGCTTCAAGGAGTTCCTCGACGAGGTCTCGCCGGAGGATTTCGCCGGCGGCGACAGCTAGGCCGTAGCCAGCGCCGCGTCGACCACCCGGCCGACGAACTCGTCGAAGCCGATCCCCGCCGCCTCGATCGACTGGGGCAGCAGGCTGGTGTCGGTCAGGCCCGGCACGGCGTCGGCCTCCAGCACCTTCGGTTCGCCGTCGCGCTCGTCGAGCAGCATGTCGACCCGCGCGAACGAGCGCAGCCCGAGCAGCTCCACCGTCCGCTCGGCGGTCTCGCGCACCCGGGCCGTTGTGGCCTCGTCCAGGTCGGCCGGGCAGCTGAGCTCGGCGCTGCCGATGGTGTAGCGGGCATCGAAGTCGTAGAAGGTGTCCTCGGTCGGGCGCGCCTCGACCACCGGGAGCGCCTCCCCGCCGAACACCGGCACCGCCAGCTCCCGGCCCGGGACGAACTCCTCGATCAGCGCCCGCTCGCAGTAGGAGAAGGCCGAGAGGAGCGCCTCGGGCAGCTCGTCGGGCCCGGAGGCGAAGCGGACCCCCAGGGCGCTGCCCTGCCGGCAGGGCTTGACCACCACCGGAAAGCCGAGCTTCTCGTCCACCCGGGCCAGCGCCTGGGCGCCGCCGAACTCGCGCAGCGCGGTCTCGCTGAACGAGAGCGCCCGGGGCGTTCCGATGCCCGCCTCGTCGAGGAGGTCCTTGGTCACCTGCTTGTCCCAGGCGCGGGCACAGGCCGCCGGCTCGGAGCCGGTGTAAGGGAGGTCGAGCGTCTCCAGCAGCTCCTGGAGGCTGCCGTCCTCGCCGTCCCGGCCGTGGAGGGCGATGAAGACCAGGTCGGGCTTCAGCCCGGCGAGCCGTTCGACCAGGTCGGCACCGACGTCGATCCCCGCCGGCCGGTGGCCGATCCGGGCCAGCGAATGCTCGACGCGCTCGCCCGAGGCCAGCGAGACCTGCCGCTCCAGGGAGCGCCCGCCCTTGAGCACCGCCACGCTGAGCCCGTCGCTCATCCCTGCCGCCTCTGCTCCTGGTCGCGCCGGGGCAGCTCGACCACCTCGGCCATCTCGCCGGGCTCCTCGCCGGCGACGGCCGGGAAGGAGCCGGTGATCGCCCCGAAGAGGTCGACCTGCTCGGCGACCAGGGCGCCGATGCGCCTCACGCCCTCGTCGATCGTCTCCGGCTCGGAGGCCGAGAAGTTCAGCCGCATCGACGAGGCGCCGTCGCCGTTGACGAAGGCCGCGCGCCCGGGGACGAAGGCGACGTTTGCCGAGAGGGCCAGGGCGAGCAGGTCGGTGGTGTCGATGAAGTCCGGGAGCGTCGCCCAGACGAAGAGCCCGCCCTGCGGGCGCGTCCACGTGGCCGAGGGCGGGAAGTGGGCCTCCAGCGCGGCGAGCATCGCGTCGCGCCGGGTGCGGTAGATGCCGCGCAGCTCCTCGATGTAGGCAGGCCACTGCCCGGAGGCCATGTAGCCCGAGACGAAGAGCTGGGTGAAGGGGGAGGGGCAGAGCGTCGTCGACTGGGCGCCGAGGACGAGCTTCTCCATCACCGGCCGCGGCGCGATCGCCCAGCCCAGCCTCAGGCCGGGCGCGAGCATCTTGGAGAAGGTCCCGGCGTGGACCACGAAGCGCCCGCCGTCGAGCTCGAGCAGCGTCGGCAGCGCCGTTCCCTCGTAACGCAGGAGGCTGTACGGCTCGTCCTCGAGGACGATCAGCTCGCGCTCGTTGGCGATCTCGACGAGGCGACGGCGGCGTTCCAGCGACATCGTCACGCCGGCCGGGTTCTGGAAGGTCGGGACGGTGTAGATGAACTTGGGGCGCCGGCCTTCCCGCTCGAGCCGCTCGAGGGTCTCCGCGAGCTCGTCGACCTTCATCCCGTCGTCGTCCATGCCCACCTGGACCACGTCGGCCTGGTAGGCGGTGAAGGTGGGCACCGCGCCGGGGTAGGTAGGGCCCTCGGCGACGATCACGTCGCCCGGGTCGATCAGCGCCTTGCAGACCAGGTCGATCGCCTGCTGGCCGCCGGTGGTGACCAGCACGTCGCCCGGCTCGACGCTCGCTCCCTGCCAGGCCATCACCTGGGCGATCGCCTCGCGCGTGGAGGCCAGGCCGTCGGTCGGGCCGTACTGCAGCGCGCGGGCCGAGTTCTCGCGGGCCACCTGGCCCATCACCCGCGCCATCTCCTCGCCGGGGAAGCTGGCGGTATCCGGCAGGCCGCCGGCCAGCGAGATCACTTCGGGGTGCTCGGTGATCGCCATCAGGTCGCGCATCACCGAGGAGGTCATTACCCGGGTGCGCGAGGCAAAGAGCGCCGCGTAACGGCGCAGGTCGCGCGAGGGGGAGGGCCCTTCGCCGCCGGCTCCTTGCTTCTCTAGAGTCATTCGCGCCCCACGGTACCCGACCGACCCGTGATCATCGCCGGCCACAAGCCTTCTCTCCCGGGCCCGATCGGCCCGTCGTGCTGAGGCTGCCCGCAGCTCTCGCCGCCGTCGCGGCCGGGGCCTGCCTGGCGCCCGCGGCGGCGCTCGGCGCTACCTCCCAACCGGCCCCGGTCGACGCCGCCCGGGCCGAGAAGGTCGCCGCGGCCGTGCCCAAGGTCGCCGAGATCAAGCGCGAGGATCCCGACGCGACCTTCAGCGCCCGGCGAAAGCCCGGCGGGCGCTGGGAGGTGAGCATGTGGTCCTCGGGCCCGAAGTCCCGGCAGGTGGCCCTGGTGATCGTCGACGCCCGGAGCGCGAAGGTGGTCGAGGCGTGGACCGGCTTCCAGGTCGCCTGGTCGATGGCCCGGGGCTACCCCGGGGCCTTCGGCCGGTCGGTCAACTCCCCCTGGGTGTGGGTCAGCCTCAGCATCCTCTTCTTCCTGCCCTTCTTCGACTGGCGCCGGCCGCTGCGCTGGCTGCACCTCGACCTCCTGCTCCTGCTCGGCTTCGGGGTGGCGCTGGCCTTCTTCAACGACGCCAACCTGGGCATCTCGGTCCCCATCTGCGGCTTCCTGCTCGCCGCGCTGCTCGCCCGGCTGCTGGCCATCGGCCTGCGGCGCCGCGGGCGCGAGCCCCCGCCGCTGAAGCTCCTGTTCCCGTGGCAGTGGCTGCTCTTCATCGGCCTCTTCCTGATCGGGTTCCGGATTGCGCTCAACATGGTCGACGGCAACGTGATCGACGTCGGCTATGCCGGCGTGATCGGCGCCGACAAGCTGGTGCACGGCAACGCCCTCTACGGCGCCTTCCCCAAGGACAACGGGGCCGGCGACACCTACGGCCCGCTCCTCTATCTCGCCTACGTGCCGTTCGAGCTGATCTGGCCCTGGCACGGCACCTGGGACGACCTTCCGGCCGCGCACGCCGCCGCCGCGGTCTTCGACCTGGCCTGCGTCGGCGCGCTCTTCATGATCGGCCGGCGGCTTAAGGACAACGCCCTGGGCGTGATCCTCGCCTACGCCTGGCTGGCCTTCCCGTTCACCATCTACGTCACCAACTCGGGCAGCAACGACGCCCTCCCGGCGGCGCTGGTCCTCTTCGCGCTTGCCCTCCACGCCCGGCCAATGGCCCGGGGGGCCCTGAGCATGGCCGCCGGCATGGCCAAGTTCGCCCCCCTGGCCCTGCTGCCGCTGATGGCCACCCACGGGATGCGCGACGGCTGGCTGCTGCGCTCCACTCGCTGGAAGCGCCTGGCCCTCTTTGCCCTCGGGGCGCTGCTCGTGCTCGGGGTCGCCGCGGCGATCACCTTCCCCACCACCACGCCGGCCACCCTCTGGGAACGCACGGTGGGCTACCAGGTGGGCCGCGAGGCGCCGTTCTCGGTCTGGGGCTTCTACGGCGGTGGCTGGGAGATCGCCCAGAAGGTCGTGCAGGCGGCGACGCTGATCGGGGCGGTGGCGATCGCCTTCGTCCCGCGCCGCGACGACCTCATCGGGCTGGCCGCCCTGGCGGGGGCGGTCCTGGTCGCCGTCGAGCTGTCGGCCACCTACTGGTTCTACCTCTACATCGTCTGGTTCCTGGGCCCGGCGCTCGTCGCCTTCCTGGCCCGTCCTGCCCTCAGCGGGGTGCCGGTCACCCGACCGCGGGCTCAAGCACCTGCTCGATCGAGTCGGCCCGCAGCCGCTCCGGGCAGCGGATGACCACCGCGTTGAGCCACGGGTCGTCCTCCGAGGTCTCGAAGCGCACGCTCATCTGCGTGACCAGCGACTCGATCGCCTGCTCCTTCTTTACCCCGATCACTCCGCCCCGCGGCCCGGTCATCCCCACGTCGGTGATGTAGGCGGTCCCGCCGGGCAGCACCCGGGCGTCGGCGGTCGGCACGTGGGTGTGGGTGCCGACCACGGCGCTCACCCTTCCGTCCAGGTGCCAGCCGAGGGCCACCTTCTCGCTGGTCGCCTCGGCGTGCATGTCCACCAGGACCTGGTCGGCGCCGGCGCCCAGCAGCTCCTCCACCGCCTGGTCGGCGTGCTGGAAAGCCGGGTGGCCGGCGCGCAGGAAGACGTTGCCCGAGACGTTCACCACGCCCAGCTTCGTGCCTGAGGGCGCTTCGACCAGACAGCTGCCGTGGCCCGGCTGCGAGCGCAGGTAGTTGACCGGCCGGAGGATCCGCTCCTGCTCGTCGAGGTACCCGAGCACCTCGCTGCGGCGGTAGGCGTGGTTGCCGAGCGTGATCACGTCGACCCCGGCCTCCAGCAGCTCGTCGGCGATCTTCGGGGTGACCCCCAGCCCGCCGGCCGCGTTCTCGGCGTTGACGACCGTGAAGTCCGGGGCGAAGCGCTCCCGGAGCCCCGGCAGCAGCCCGAGCAGCGTACGGCGCCCGAGGCCGCCGACCACGTCGCCGACGAAGAGGATGGTTGCCGCGCCGTCGCCCACGCCCCCAGTCTGCCGCACCGGGCGCCGCCGGGCGCACGCGCCCTTCCGGGCCGCGGGCGCCCCCTCCCTAAGATTGCCGCGATGGCCTTCCCGCAGACCCGCATGAGGCGCCTGCGCCGCACCGCCGGCCTGAGGTCGCTGGTCCGCGAGGAGCGGCTCGACCCGTCCTCTCTGGTGCTGCCGCTCTTCGTCGCCGAGGGCATCTCCGCGCCCGAGCCGGTCGGGTCGATGCCGGGGGTGGCGCGCCACCCGGTCGCCGGAGCCGTGCAGGAGGCCCGCGAGGCCGCCGAGCTCGGGATCGGCGGCGTGATCCTGTTCGGGGTCCCGGCCGCGCGGGACGCCGAGGGCTCGGGCGCCTGGGCGCCGGACGGCATCGTCCAGCAGGCGCTGGGCGAGATCGCCGCCGCCGGCACCGGCCTGGTCCTGATCGCCGACACGTGCCTGTGCGAGTACACCGACCACGGCCACTGCGGCCCCATCGTCGACGGCGACGTCGACAACGACGCCACGCTCGAGCTTCTGCAGAAGCAGGTGGTGGCCCACGCCAAGGCGGGCGCCGACATGGTGGCCCCCTCGGGCATGATGGACGGCATGGTGGCGGCCATTCGCGAGGCGCTCGACGACGAGGGCTTCACGGGCGTGCCCATCATGAGCTACGCCGCCAAGTACGCGTCGGGCTTCTACGGCCCCTTCCGCGAGGCCGCCGAGAGCACTCCCAAGTTCGGCGACCGCCGGGCCTACCAGATGGATCCCGCCAACGCCGACGAGGCGATCCGCGAGGTCGAGCTCGACGTCGACGAGGGCGCCGACATCGTGATGGTGAAGCCCGCCGGGCCCTACCTCGACATCATCCACCGCGTCAAGACCACCTTCGGCCTGCCCACGGCGGCGTACCAGGTGTCGGGCGAGTTCGCCATGATCGAGGCCGCCGCCGCCAAGGGCTGGATCGACCGCGAGCGCGTCATCCGCGAGAGCCTGACGGCCATCAAGCGCGCCGGCGCCGACATCATCATCAGCTACTTCACCAAGGAGTTCGCCGACAAGCTGTAGGTCGCCGCCATGCTCGACGCCATCCGCAGCCGCACGTCGGTGCGCACCTACGATCCGCGACCGCTCGAGCCCGCCGCGCGCGCCGAGGTTCTGGCCGTGCTGCAGCAGGCCGGGGGCGGGCCGTTCGGGGGCGTGCCCCGCTTCGCGCTGATCGATCGCGACGCGGCCCGGGCCGACGAGAAGGTGCGCCTGGGCACCTACGGGTTCGTCCAGGGCCACCCCTGCTTCGTGGCCGGGTGCATCGCCCGGGGGCCGCGCGCCGAGGTCGACTACGGCCATGCCTTCGAGGGCGTCATCCTGCACCTCACGCGCCTGGGGCTCGGCACGTGCTGGCTGGGCGGCACCTTCTCGCGGGGCGAGTTCGCGCGCGTGCTCCGGCCGGGGCCCGGTGAGGTCGTCCCCGCCGTCAGCCCGCTGGGGTACAG
>CAIKSH010000126.1 GCA_903830015.1 uncultured Solirubrobacterales bacterium
CCATGAAGATGGCGGCCATCAGCACGGCGTCGATCGAGCTGCGCCCCTGGGCGGTCCAGTAGACGTCGTCCAGGTGGATCCAGAGGGCGAACTCGTCGAGGGTCAGCCCGGCGCCGATGCCGATGCCGGCGACGAAGATCTGCCACCACGGCGCCTCGGGCGGCAGCGAGACGGCCAGGAAGGAGAAGATGATCATCGCCGAGATTCCCCAGACCAGGTGGTGCAGGTGCAGGCCCGAGCCGGTCTCCACGTTGCCGGGCCACCAGCTCACCTGGGCGCGGATCATCCGGGCGCTGGTGCGGATGAACGCGAAGGTCAGCAGGAAGGCGATCAGGAAGAGCGCGCCGGCATCGCGGCTGGGACCGGGCGGATGGGTGAACGGCCGGGCGAAGAGGATCTCGGCGACCGGCAGCTGCTGGACGGCGTGGCCGAGCACTTCGCTCAGCGGCCGAGGCGAACGAAGTCGCGCAGCTCGGCGGTGCCGAGGCTGATCCGCCAGCCGGCCTCGGCGGTGGCGTGGCGCCACCGGCGAAGCCAGAGCGGGTCCCACCCGCGTACGCGCCAGAGGGCGATCACGACGAGGATGGCGACGAGAATCACCGCGAGGGCGATCAGGCCGATGGTCAGCCAGGCCAGCCCCTTGTCCTGGCTCTTGGCCTCCGGCTGGGCGGGGGCCGGGGCCGGCGCGACCGGGGTCTCGGCCGGCGGCACGGTGACGGTGGGATCGGCCGGCGCCGGCGTGGGGTTGCCGGGCACCGGCTGGCCCGGGACCGGCTCGAGGCTCGAGCCCTGCGCCCACGCCGATCCGGGCAGGGCAAGGGCGGCGGCGATCACGGCGGTGGCGAGGACTCGGCGCATCGGGGCCAAGATTAGGGCAGGAGGTCCTCCACCGCAGCGATTGCCTGCCCGACGAGCTCGTCGGGCGCCAGCGCGGCGTCGAGGGTGCGGATCCGGGCCGGCTCGGCGGCGGCCAGCTCCCGGTAGCCGCCGTCGACGGCGGCAAAGAACGCCTCGCCGGAGGCCTCGAGCCGGTCGGCGCCCTCGCCGCGACCGTCGAGCCGCCCGGCCCGCACCTGCGGGTCGAGCCAGAGGTAGAGGGTGCGGTCGGGGCGGATGCCGCCGGTGGCCAGCTCGTTGATCGCCGCGACGTTCTCGATCCCCAGGCCCCGGCCGGCGCCCTGGTAGGCCAGCGAGGAGTCGACGAAGCGGTCGAGGATCACCCAGCGCCCCTCCGCGAGCAGCGGTCCGAGCCGCTCGGCGACCAGCTGGGCGCGGGCGGCGGCGTAGATCAGCGCCTCGGCGCGCGGGTCGACATCGAGGGCCGGGTCCTTGACGATCTCCCGCAGCCGCTCGGCCAGCTGCACTCCCCCCGGCTCACGCATCACCTCGGCCTCCACGCCCCGCCCGGCGAGGGCTTCGGCCAGGCCGGCGGCGAGGGTGCTCTTGCCGGTTCCGTCCAGCCCCTCGATCGTGATCAGCGTGCCGGCCATCGGCGCCGAGCGTACCCGTACGATCACCCGGTGAGCCAGGCCGCGACCCTCGACCGCCACCCCCACGCCCGGGCCGTGGTCGGCCCGGTGCTCGAGGGCCACGCCGAGCCCTCGCACGCCTACCTCTTCTACGGCCCCCCGGGGGCCGGCAAGGCCCAGGCCGCCCTGGAACTCGCCGCCGCGCTGCTCGCCGAGGGAGCCAGCGACCCCGAGTCGGTCCGCGACCGGGTCGGGCGCGAAGCCCACCCGGACCTCACCTGGGTGCGCCCGAGCGGCGCCCACGGCATCCGGATCGACGACGTGGAGGAACCGGTCGTCACGGCCGCCTCGCGCACGCCGTTCGAGGCCCGCCGGCGGGTCTTTGTAATAGAGGGGGCCGAGCTGCTCGGCGACGAGGCGGCCAACCGGATGCTCAAGACGCTGGAGGAACCGGCCTCGTTCGCCCACCTGGTCCTCCTGACCAGCCGCCCGGAGAGCGTGATGGCCACGATCCGCTCGCGCTGCCTGGCCGTGCGCTTCGACACCCCGGCCGACGCGGAGATCGCCGAGGCGCTGGTGGCGCGGAGCGTCCTTCCCGAAACCGCGCAGGCCTGCGCGCGCCTCTCGCTCGGCGACTCGGGCCGGGCGCTGGCCCTGGCCACAGGAGAGGGGCCGGCCATGCGCCAGGCCGCCGAGGAGTTCGCCCGGGCCGCCCTGGAGGCGCAGTTCGCCGATGCTCCGTGGGACGCGCTGCTCGAGCCGGCCTCGGCCCGCGGGCGCCGCGCCGAGCAGGAGGCCGCCGGGGCGGCGGCCGAGGAGGCTGAGCTGCTGCCCGAGAAGGAACGCCGCCGGGCCGTGCGCGTGGCCGAGAAGGCGGTAAAGCGCGTGGCCCGGCGCGAGCGGACGGCCGCCCTCGACGAGTCGCTTCGGCTCGCCGGGCTCTGGTTCCGCGACCTGGCCTGCGTGGCCGAGGGCGCAGGCTCGCTGGCCTACGCCACCGACCGGCTCGAGGCGCTCGAGACAGGCGCGGCCGGGCGCGACCCGGCCGGGCTGCGCGAGGCGGTCGCACTGGTCGACGAGGCGCGGGCCTCCCTGCGCCTCAACCCCGACGAGGGCCTGCAGCTTCAGGCCCTCGCCTACAGGCTCAGCCGCGTCCTCTCCTGAGCGCTGCCGGCCGCTCAGGCGATCGTGCCGTTGAGCACGAGCACCAGCACAACGGTGCCCACGATCAGCCGGTAGACGATGAAGATGTTGAAGTTGTGGCTGCGCACGTAGCGCAGCAGGAAGGCGATCGCCGCGTAACCGAAGACGAAGGCGAGCACCGTGGCCACCAGCGTCGGCCAGATCCCCGGGTTTCCGCTTCCGGCCTCCCCCACGTTGCGCAGCTCAAAGAGCCCGGAGAGCACGACCGCCGGCACCGAGAGCAGGAACGAGTAGCGCGTGGCCGCCTCGCGGTCCAGGCCGAGGAAGAGGCCGCCGGAGATCGTCGAGCCCGAACGGCTCACCCCGGGCACCAGGGCAAGGACCTGGAAGAAACCGATGATGATGCCGTCCTTGAGGGTGAGCGAGTCGATCCCCCGGGTGCGCGCACCGACCCGGTCGGCGGCGAGCAGGACGAAGCTGAAGCCGATCATCACGATCGAGACCAGCTCGACCGAGCGCACCGCGGTCTCGATCTGGTCCTTGAAGACCAGTCCGAAGATCCCGATCGGGATCGTGCCCAGGACGATGAACCAGCCCACGCGCGCGTCGACGTCGCTGGTGCGCCAGAGCGTGCGCTCGCCGACCAGGGAGCGGAGGAAGGCGCGCAGGATGTTCCACAGGTCGTGGCGGAAGTAGATGAGGACGGCGGCCATCGTCCCGAGCTGGATGACCGCCGAGAAGGCCGCGCCCGGGTCCGGCCAGCCGGCGAGGGCGGGCACGATCAGCACGTGGCCCGAGCTGGAGATCGGCAGGAACTCGGTCAGCCCCTGGACGATGCCCAGGACGATCGCTTCGAGGGTCGACACCGCCCGCGGACGCTAGCGGCCGGCGGGGTCGGTGCCCCGGTCCGGGGGACAGCGCCTCAGCGCGGGTCGATCGCCCCCAGGTTCGGCTCGATCCCGTGGAGCTCGAAGGCCCGGAACTCGCTGAACTGCGGGTGTTCGGGCCCGTGGAAGTCGGCGCTGCCGGTGGTCAGCAGGCCCAGGCCGGCGGCCTCCTCGGCCAGCAGCGCGGCGTGGTCCGCGTCGTGGGCCGGGTAGAAGGCCTCCACCCCGTCGAGCTCGAGCGCTGCGTAGCGCTCCAGCGACTCGCGGACCTCCTCTCGGGAGTCGATATCCCAGAACGGGTGGGCCCAGACCGCCACGCCACCGGCCTCGTGGATAGCGGCTATCGCCTCGCCGACGTCGGGAACGGTGCGGCGCCGGTAGCCGGGGGCGCCGGGGATCAGGTAGGCGACCAGCAGCTCGGAGAAGTCGGCCAGGCCCTCCTCCTCGATCCGCTGCGCATTGGCCGGGTCGTCGTAGATCGCCTGGGCCAGGTGCGGGCGACCGAGAGGCCTCTCGGAGTCGGCCGCGCGCTCGGGCAGCTCCACGTTCCAGCCGAGCTCGCGCATCGCCTCGGCCATGCGCTGGCCTCGGGCCAGGCGATCCTCGCGCCAGGCGGCCAGGTGGGCGGCGAATACCGGCGAGCGGTGGTCTATGCCGTAACCGAGGACGTGGAGGTCCTCGCGCTCCCCGTCGACGGCGGAGATCTCCACCGCGGGAACGACGGTTATCTCGCCGTTGGTCGCGGCGGCGACCTCGAGTGCCTCGTCCACGCCCGCGACGGTGTCGTGGTCGGTGAGCGCCAGCAGCTCGACGCCGGCGGCGTGGGCGCGGGCCACCACCTCGCCGGGCTCCAGGGCGCCGTCGGAGGCGACCGAGTGGGCCTGGAGGTCGAAGGTGGGCGCCGCCATGAAGCGGCAGCGTACGCCACCCGGCGCGGGCGCCCGTCAGCGGTGTCAGAATTGCGTGTAGCCGTCACGGGAGCAGTTTCCGGCGGTCTAAAGGTTTACTACGGAGAGAAACCGTGCCAGCTTCCACTTCCAGTTACAAGAAGGCCGTTCCCGCCCTCGCCATCCTGGCGGCGCTGGCCGGCGCCGCCCCCGCCAGCGCGTTCTTCGCCTACGGCGAGGTCTCCGGCCCGATTGACGACGGGACCCGCGGGCGCTCCGAGTACCCGCACTCGATCCGCTCCAACAACCTCCTCTACGGCTCCCCGGTGATCACCACCAAGAACGCCCGCGGCGAGCCGATGCGCCGCGTGCGGGTGGGCGGCATCATCACCGCGATCCGCCTCAAGGGCGCCTGGAACGGCGAGCGTCAATTCAAGTTCTCCCTCTGGCAGCCTCGCCCGGACATCCGCCAGAACGGGCGCGAGTTCCCGGCGATCTCCTGCCGCAACCGCGATAGCCCGCAGGGCATCGTCACCACGGCCTCCCCGGACTGCGTGATGCAGGCCGACATGCGCAAGCAGGCCGAGCTTCCCTTTGTCCAGCCGAGGCCTTACGCAAGCCCGGACGCCAATCGCTCGCAGTACAACATCAACGGCTTCGGCTACTCGCGGATCCTGACGATTCAGGGCCGCGGTACCGGGCGCCCCACGATCTTCTCGATCGTCGACGTGCGCGCTTCGGTTCGCGAGCAGGACTGGATCTCGGTCGCCCCGATCGAGCCGACCTTCCAGTGGCTCCAGTCCTGGCGCAGCAACGCCGTTCCGCAGCCCAGCCCGACCTGGGAAGCCACCGCCGGCGACCTGAAGATGGCTTCGCAGGGGGGCCTGTGCATGCACGGCGCCGGGCGCACCAACCTCGCCGGCACCCCCGGCGAGCCGGGCGGCGAGGGCCGGCCGGGACGCGGCGGCGTATGGCCGGGGGGTCGCGTGCCGCCCCCGATCGAGACCGGCGAGCTCAACGTCGGGATGGGCGCCGGCTCGGCCAGCGAGGTGCGCTTCTCCCCCTGCAACCCAACCTTCCAGTTCCAGGGCTACAACAGCCCCGGCGGCTACACCGGCCTGTACTACGGCAACTGCCACCCCGACAACAACTTCCGCTATGAGGGCCAGCAGCTCTGGTGCCACGACCCGGAGATCGAGTCCAACGCGATGCAGGTGGAGTACACGATCGAGCCGGACGCCGACCGCGACGGCTGGGGCGACCAGACCCAGGGCGGCAAGGCGCTGGCCGAACGCAACTGGCTGGCCGCCGAAGCCGACCGGCGCGCCCGCGAGGCCGCAGACCAGGCGGCCCGGGATCGCTGGGCCGAGATCGCCCGGCGCCTTCGAACCACCCCGGTCGGGGCGGACATGAGTGGCCTGCTGCGCGAAGCGTCGGCCGCCAACCTCTTCGACGGGGACTTCAGCCTGGGCGGCATCGCCCCGGGTGCGGCGCCCGGCCAGGATCCGGCGCAGGCCAACCCGGCCCTGCCGCCGACCACGCCGGCGAACGCCGCCGAGACGGGGAATGGGTCCGCTCCGGGCGCGGGAGAGAGTCCCGCGGGACCGTCGGTCCCTGGGCCGGCCTTCACCGCGAAGGCCCCGAGGAAGAAGACCTTCGGCGCGGGGACCATCTCGGTGAAGGTCTCATGCGCCACCGAGGCGTGCAACTTCGTCGGCCAGGGCCAGATGACCTCGCGGCGCCGCGGCAAGAGCTCGCAGCCCTACGCGATGGACCGCGGTCCCGGCCGGTACCTCAAGGCCGGCCGCTCGGGCCACGTGCGGGTGAAGATGGGGCAGGCCCAGAGGCGGGCCCTGCGCCGCGCCTACAAGCGGGGCGCCTCGCTGCAGGCGACGATCACCATCTACGCCTCCAACGCCGCCGGCGGCATCAGCGAGAAGAAGCTCACCGTCTCGATCCCGCGAGCCAGGTAGGCCTCCGGTGGCCCCGGGCGAGGCGAGCGGCATCACCGCGCTGGTCGGCGTCTACGACGCCGACGGCACCCTCTCGGGTGAGCTGCGCTACTGGATCGGCGCGCACGTGACGGGAAAGGCGCACTGCGCCCTCTGCGAGATCACCCACGGCACCTTCCGCGAGAAAGCCCGCTGGCGGGAGCTGGCCGAGCGGCTGCCGGTGCCTTTCGAAGCCGTCCACCTCGACGAGCGCTCGCCGCAGGTGCTGGCCGCCAGCGACGGCCACGAGCCGTGCGTCGTCGCGCTGCGGGCCGACGGCACGGCCGAAGTGGTGCTCGGGGCCGGCGAGCTCGAAGCGATGGATGGCGATCCGAAGGCGCTCGCTGCGGCGCTGCGAGCGTTCGCCTAGGTCGGCTGCCGACCGGCTCCTCGCTCCGTGCCCATGCGTATGATCACGTCCATGAATGGCGGCCGGCTGCATTCCCTCTGCGCCCTCTGTTGCGCACTGGCGGTCCTGGCACTCGCCCCCGTCGCATCTGCCGCCGCCACCCGCACCGTCAGCGGCCAGGTGCAGAAGCCCGAGGCCGGGATGCTCATCGCCGCCGTCGGCCCAGCCGGCGAGATCGGCCGGGCGAAGGTCGGAGCCGACGGACGCTTCGCGCTGAAGGTCCCGGCGCGCAAGATGGCCACCGCCGGCCTGCTGATGCTCCACCCCAACGGCTCCAATGCCGGGCAGGTGCTGCTTGCCAAGCGCTCGCGCCGCGGCTTCGTGCGTATGACCGGCAGCACCCGCTCCCTGGGGAGCGTCCGGCTGCAGCCCGGGTTCGCGACGCTCGCGCGCGACCTGCGCGGCCGCCAGTTCTCGCGTCGCAGCTCGGTGCCGCTCACGAGGAGCGGGCGACCGGCGGCGATCTCCTCGCTCTTCAAGGCGGTCTTCGCCCCCAAGCCGAAGGTCATCGCCACCTGCGTGCGGCGCTACTGGGAAGAGACCGAGGAAGGCGACGGGTTCGAACTGATCGACAACCTCTACCGGCAGGTCTGGGGATGGAACAACATGACCCAGGCCCAGTTCGACGCGATAACTCTTCGTCCGACGTGGATCTTCTGGCTGAAGAATTCACCGCGCGAAACCATCGCGAAGGGGTTCTTCGTCCGGTCGCCCGAGTGCCCGAACGACGGCGAGTACACCTGGAAGAGGATGTACGGCTGGAATTGGCTCAACGTCACCAACTTCGTCTCGCTCAACGAACCGGTTGACGAGGGCGGGCTGATCACCAGGTCGGTGATGTGGAAGTACCAGACCTTTACCTTCGCGCCGGGCTCCTACTCCTCGCAGCTGACCGCGCCCGACGGCAAGAAGTACGTGATGGTCACCCGCGACCCCACGCGCACGACCGACGTCTCGACGCTCCCGGCCGGGTGGACCATGTCGCCGACCTACACGCTGGGTCGGGAGCTCAAGGTCGAGCTCTTCGGCAAGGAGACCGAGAACTTCCGCACCAGCAACGGCGACTCCTTCCAGGGGCCGATGCCCCCCGACTTCGACCTCTCCCAGTACGCGAAGTAGGCGGCCCGCGGCCCGCCCCCGCGGTTATCCTTCGCCCCCGCGCCGACGTAGCTCAGCTGGTAGAGCACTTCACTCGTAATGAAGGGGTCAGGGGTTCGAGTCCCCTCGTCGGCTTGCTCTTTGCACCGGTAACATCGCCGCCGCAACGATGGCCATGAAGAGCTCTCAGGGTAAGGTCACGACCGCGGTCCTCACCGTGCTCACGGCGCTCGCCATCGCCGCTCCGGGCGCCTCGGCCGGCAAGCTCTACTGGACCAACATCAACAGCGCCCAGCCGCTGGCAGTAGGCCGCTCCGACCTCGAGGGCAGCAACATCAACAACCAGTTCATCTTCGCCCCCGGCAACCCGTATGGGCTGTTCGTCACCAGCCAGTACATCTACTTCACCAACTTCGAATGGCAGACGTCGGGCTTCGGAACCATCGGCCGGGCCAACCTTGACGGCTCGGGGGCCAACCAGGAATTCATCACCGGCGCCACCGGGCCGGCCGACGTATACGTCGACGACAACTACATCTACTGGGCCAATAGCGGCTCCAATTCGATCGGCCGGGCCAACCTCGACGGAAGCGGCGTAAACCAGAACTTCATCACCGGCACCGTCAACGCCTCGACGATCTGGGCCAACGACCAGTACATCTACTGGGGCAACGGGAGCTTCTCGGGCTCCTCGAGCATCGGCCGCGCCAACCTCGACGGGACAGGCGTAAACCAGGGATTCATCTCCGCGGGCGTGCAGGCGCCGGCCACGCTGGTTGCCGACGAGAACTACCTCTTCTGGACCAACTCCCAGGGAGATCCGACGATCTCCCGTGCCGACCTCGACGGCACCGACGTCAAGCGCTCTTTCATCGTGGCCGGCCTCCCGGGCTCCACCCCCAACGGCCTGGCGATCAGCGGCCGCCACCTTTACTGGACGACCTTCAGCACCAACACGATGGGCCGCGCCCGCAAGGACGGAAGCGACGTCCGAACCTCGTTCATCAGCCCGCTGAGCCCGGCGGCCGGTGGCCCGGGGAGCGTCTCCACCGATCAGTACATGCTCTCGGTCTCGCTCGCCGGGACCGGTTCTGGCACGGTTACCAGCGCCCCGGTGGGGATCACCTGTTCGGCCTCCGGCTCAGACTGCCAGGAGGAATACCCGCAGGCCACCCGCGTCACGCTGACGCCGACCCCGGAGGACGGCTCGACCTTCGCCGGCTGGGGCGGTGCCTGCTCGGGTACCGGAACCTGCACGGTGACGATGAATCAGGCGCAGTCGGTCACCGCCACCTTCAACACGCTGCCGCCGCCTCCAGCGAGCTACGAGCTCTCGGTTGCCGCGGCCGGCACCGGCTCGGGCACCGTCACCTCCTCGCCGGCCGGGATCAACTGCGGCAGCGACTGCGTGCAGTCCTTCGCCAGCGGCTCCACGGTGACCCTTACCGCCACCCCCTCGGATGAGTCGAGCTTCGCCGGCTGGGGCGGTGCCTGCTCGGGGACCGGAACCTGCACGGTGACCATGAACCAGGCGCAGTCGGTTACCGCGAACTTCTCCTCGCTGCCCCCGGGCAGCTACCGGCTGACCATCGACGACCAGGGAACCGGCCTGGGGACGGTCACCTCCTCGCCGGCCGGGATCAACTGCGGCAGCGACTGCGTCCAGTCCTTCGCCGCCGGGACGGCGGTGAAGCTGAGCGCCACCCCCGCGCCCGAGGCGAGCTTTGCCGGCTGGGGCGGTGCCTGTGAGGGCACCGCGACCTGCACCGTGACGATGAACAAGGCGCAGACGGTCTCGGCCCAGTTCGTGCCCAGCAACCTGTTCACGATCCGCTGGGTCAAGGCCCGCGGATCGGCGATCCAGACGCGGGTCTCGGTTCCCGACGCCGGTCGGCTGACCCAGGTCGGCACCCGGGCGCTGCGCTCCGGCCGGCGGATCGCCGCCTGCCGGGGGAGCCTGAGCGTGAGCGGGGCCGCAACCAGGACGATCACCTGCCGGCTAAACGCCAGCGCCCGCCGCGCGGCCCGCAGCGGCTCGTTCCGCGTGAGGCTGAGCACCACCTTCAACCCCACCGGCGGCGACCCCCGCACGCTCGTACGAACGGTACGGGTCGGGCGCATCACCCCTCACTACTCCGGCTGACCGGGGCCGGCGGCCCCGCCGCGCCATTACGGGCCCCGAGGGCCCCTGAACGGAGCTTTGCGCCCTTCCGCGGCAGGACTCCTACCTTCCGGCGCTCGAACCAATGCCGAGCTTTGCGCCCCAGAGGCGCGAAGGCGGGGGAACCAACTTCGGGGCTTACCGGTCGCAGAGCCGACCGGCGTGTAGGAAAGGCGCACGAGCCCGTCAGCTAACCCCGCAGGCCCAAGCCGAGGAGTTCCGACGTGCTCAGGAAGACCATCTTTGCCGCGCTCGCCTGCATCGCCGTGGCCGCTCCGGCCGGGGCGGCCACGATCACCGCGCCGGCGCCGGCTCGCCCCGCCGCCGACCGGCCGGCCTGGCCTGACGCTCTGAAGGCCTCCGGCGCGGCTCCGGTCCTCAAGCAGGCGCGCCGGGCGCTGGCCGGCCCCGTCTTCCCGCTGGCCGGTCGGTTCTCGTGGGGCACCTTCGAGAACGCCTTCGGCGGCGGACGCAGCCATGAGGGCCAGGACCTTCTTACCGGCTGCGGCACGCCGGTGATCGCGGCGATGAGCGGCCGCGTGACCGAGAACGAGTTCGAGGGGGCTGCCGGCAACCTGCTCGTCGTCAGGGTCCCCTCCGGCGAGAACTACGCCTACATGCACCTCCAGGAGCCGGCCTCCGCGAAGGTCGGCGACCGTGTCAGCGCCGGTGAGCCGGTCGGCCGCGTCGGGCAGACCGGCCGCGCCAGCACCTGCCACCTGCACTTCGAGTGGTGGACCGCCCCGGGCTGGTACAAGGGCGGCCGGGCGGTCGACCCGGCGCCGCGCCTCAGGAGCTGGCTGGGCCGCTGACCGCCGCGGCCGGTTCGCCGGCAACGGCCGCCTGGCCGGTCGCCGAGAAGAAGCGCAGCTCCGGGTCGTCAACGCGCCCGTGACGCAGGTAGCGGGCGTCCACCGGGTAGGCCTGGGTGAGGCGCCACGGCGCGCGGGCGCCCTGGCGGGGGAGTCCTTCGGCGTAGCGCTTGACGTAGCCGGCACCGAAGTCCAGCAGCGGCCGCTCGTCGATCGGCCCGACCGGCTCGGCCACCACCGCTTCGCAGCCGAGCGATTCGGAGAAGGCCATCAGCCGGCAGAAGTACTCGCAGACCAGGTCCACCTTGAGCGTCCAGGAGGAGCTCGTGTAGCCGACGGCCAGGGCAAAGTTCGGCACGCCGCTGAGCATCATCCCCTTGAAGACCCACGCATCCCCCAGCGAGACCGGCTGTCCGTCGACCTCGACCTCGATCCCGCCCATGAAGAGCAGCTCGAATCCGGTGGCGGTGACGATGATGTCGGCCTGCAGGCTCTCCCCCGACTCGAGCTCGATCCCGGTCTCGGTGAACGAAGCGACGCGGTCGGTGACCACCGAGGCACTCCCGTCCCCGATCACCCGGTAGAGGTCGGCGTCGGGAACGGCGCAGAGCCGCTGGTCCCACGGGTCATAGGCGGGCCGGAAGTGGACGTCGACCGGGTAGCCCTCGGGCAGGTACTTCGCGTTTACGCTGCGGATCCAGCGGCGCATCAGCCGCGGGAACCGGCGGCAGAGCCGGTAGATCACCTGCTGGCCGACGATGTGCAGGGCGCGCGTGATCCGGTAGGCGGCCATCGGGCCCAGGCGGTCGCGCATCGCGTTGGCCAGGCGGTCCTCGGCCGGCACCGGCATCACGTAGGTGGGCGAGCGCTGGAGCATCGTCACGTGGGCGGCGTCACGGGCCAGCGTGGGCACCAGGGTGATCGCCGTCGCGCCGCTGCCGATCACCACGACCCGCTTGCCGGCGTAGTCCAGGTCCTCCGGCCAGAACTGCGGGTGGATTACCGGCCCGGCGAAACGCTCCTCTCCGGGAAACTCCGGCCGGTGGCCGCGGTCGTAGCGGTAGTAGCCGGTGGCGCCGAAGAGCCAGCGGGCCTGGATCTCGGAACGCTCGCCGGTGGCGACCTCCTCTACCTCGACCGTCCACAAGGCCTCTTCGCTGGACCATGCGGCCTTCACTGCGCGAAGGCCATAGCGGATGTGCTCCGCGACGCCGTTCTCTTCGGCGGCCTCGGTTATGTAGTCGAGGATCGACTGGCCGTCGGCGATCGCCAGGTCGCCGGTCCACGGCTTGAAGGCGTAGCCAAGGGTGTGCAGGTCGGAGTCCGAACGGATCCCCGGGTAACGGAAGAGATCCCAGGTACCGCCGAGTGCCGGGCGCGACTCGAGGATGGCGTAGCTGCGACCGGGCAGCTCGCGCTCGAAGTGGCAGCCCATGCCGATGCCGGAGATTCCCGCGCCGACGACGAGGAGGTCGAGATGTTCCCTGGTGACGGTGGTCATGGCTGGCGCCCGCGAGCGGACTCACCCTTCCTAGCAGCCCGGGAGGTCCCGCAACGAGGAGCGGCGCCCCGGGGGGCGCCGCTCATTACTTCCGAGGAGGGCCGCGTGCGCGGCGCCGGGCTCAGCGTCCGTTGAACCTGCCTCCGCCGAAGCCACCCTGCGGACCGCGGGGACCACGCGGTCCGTCGCCACGGGGACCGCGCGGACGGTCATCGCTCTCGCCTATCCGGCGGGGACTGTCGTCGTCCTGCTCATCCTGGTCCTCTTGCCGAGGAGCGCCGCTGACGGGCGGGCTGTCCTCGGAGTCGTCTTCCTGGTGACGCGGGCCACGGCCACCGCGATCGCCGCCGCCGATGGCCAGGGCCACCGTGGTGCCGTTCGAGTCGACGGTGATCATCCCGATCTGCTGGCCGACGGTGAGGTCGGCGAGCCCGGGGGTTCCGTTCCCGTCGGTGTCCGGCACCTTGAACTTGGTGGTGGCGGTAACCGTGGCGGTAACCGAGGTGCCGATCGCCGTGGTCACGGTCACCGAGTCCGAGCCGACCGCCGATACGGTCCCCCAGACCTTGGTGCCCTGCACCTTGATCTCCTCGGCGACCGTCGGGTCGCTGGAGGAGGCCTCGACCTCGACCTTGTCGCCGGTAGCGATGTCAGCGATGGTCACCGTGCCGCTGCCGTCCCGGTCAGGACCCTTGACCTCGGTCGAGGAGTTGACGGTGTAGCTCTTGCTCGTTCCGTCGGCCAGGGCGATCGTGATCGACGCCGAGTCGACCGCCGAGACGGTCCCCTTGACGTAGGCGCCGGGGCCGGCGGGCTTGATCGCGATCATCGTGGCGACGGTCGGATCCTCCTCGGAGGCGCGAACGATCACCTCGTCGCCGGCCTGGAGGTCGGCGATCGTCGGGGCTCCGCTGCCGTCACGGTCGGTAACGCCGCGCAGGGCGGTCGAGGAGTTGGCCGTGAAGGTCTTCTCCGTCCCGTCGGCGAGGGTCACGGTGACCGTGGTCGAACCGACCGACGCGACCGTGCCGACAGTTGCCGGACCACAGGGATGGTCGCCGCCGCGAAGCTGGCGCCCGTCCGGGGTGCCGTTGCCGTCGGTGTCCGCCTTGAGCGGATTACTGCCGAGGCGCACTTCGCGGCCGTCGTTGATCCGGTCACGGTCGGTGTCGGCCTTACGGGGCTTGGTACCGATGCGGCGCTCAGCCTTGGTGGAGAGCCCGTCGCGATCCGGGTCTGCGGCCCGCGAGAGCTTGGCCGCGGAGGCACCGGCCGGAATCGAGGCGATGAGCCCGACTGCGGCGAGGCCGGCGGCGAGGGTTCTGATGGACATGTTGGTGGTACTCCTTCTCGTGGGGAGGGTCTGCATGGTCAGGGCTTAGAACAGGTGGTTCGCCCCGTCGTGACGCTCGCCCCCTTAAGAAACCGTGAGAAACCGCCAAGACCCCCGGGAAACTGCGGTTTTCCGGGTGGCGTGCGGGTGGTTTCTTGCCTAGGCTTTAACCATGGCCGATTTCACGAGCAGGAAGATCGACGACATGGAAGCCACGTTCAGTGGGGCCCTTCGCAAGGCCCGGGCCGAACTGGGGGTAACGACCTTCGGAATGGCCATCGAGGACTTCCCGCCCGATTTCGCCGGCTACCCCGAGCACAACCATGACCACGATGGCCAGGAAGAGGTCTACGTCGTGCTCTCGGGCAGCGGCTGGATGGAGGTCGACGGCGAGGAGTTCGCGATCGACCCCGAGACGATGGTTCGCGTCGGCTCCTCGGCCAAGCGGGCGGTGATGGTCGGGCCGGAAGGTATGCGC
>CAIKSH010000127.1 GCA_903830015.1 uncultured Solirubrobacterales bacterium
CCGAGGGGATCGCCGTCTCCGACCTCCAGCTCCACCAGCCCTCGCTGGACGACGTCTTCCTGGAGAAGACCGGGCGCTCGCTGGATGTCGACGACGGCGAGGAGGAGAAGTGAGCACCGGCGCCCAGCTGCTGCTGATCTCGCGCCGCTCGGTCGGCCGGACCTTCCGCCAGCCGGTGCTGGTCTTCCCCGTCGTCACCTTCCCGCTGATCCTGCTCGCCGTGAACGCGGCGGGGCTGGCCAGCGTCACCGAGCTGCCCGGCTTTCCCACCGACCGCTACATCAACTTCGCGATCATCGTCTGCTTCATCCAGGGGGCGATGTTCGCGGCGATCAACTCCGGCACCGAGCTGGCCTCCGACATCCAGGGCGGCTTCACCAACCGGCTGGCGATGACGCCGGTGAGCCGCTGGGTGATCCTGGCCGGCGCGACGATGGGCGGCACGGTGATCGCCTCGCTGGGCACGCTCCTCTACGTCGCCGTCGGGCTGGCCTTCGGGGTCCAGTTCGCCACCGGGGTGGCCGGGGCGCTCGTCCTGATCGTGCTGGCGATCTACGTCGCCTTTGCCTTCTCGGGAATTGGCGCCTGGCTGGCCGTATTGACCGGCTCGCCGCAGGCGGTTCAGGGGGTCTTCCCGCTGCTCTTCGTGCTGCTCTTCCTCTCGACCTCGAACCTGCCGCTCGACTTCATCACCACCGACTGGTTCCGGACGATCGCCGAGTGGAACCCGCTCAGCTGGCTGATCGACGGCATGCGCGGCCTGGTGATCGGCGGCTGGGACATGTCGACGCTGCTGCCGGCGATCGGCGTGGCCACCGGGGTGATGGTCGTCTTCTTCGCCCTGGCCTCGACCTCGATGCGCAGGCGGGTGCAGCGCACGTGAGCTCGGAGAACCTCCAGGTGGCGATGGCCGTGCTGCGGCGCGTGGCCATCCAGACCTTCAAGAACCCCGCGATCATCATCCCGTCGCTGGCCTTCCCCCTGGTCTTCCTGATCGCCTTCGCCGGGGGCCTCTCGGCCGTCGACCAGGTGCCGGGCTTCGAGTTCAAGGCCGGCTACACCGCCTTCCAGTTCGTCTTCGTGTTCCTGCAGACCGCCTCGTTCGGGGGGATCTTCACCGGCTACCGGATCGCCGAGGACTACGAGACCGGCTTTGCCCGCCGGCTGCTGATCGCCGCGCCCAAGCGCTCGGGGCTGCTGCTGGGCTTCGTGCTGGGCGGGCTGCTGCGCTTCGCGGTAACCGGGGTGATCCTGTGGGCGATCGCCCTGGTGGCCGGGATGACGGTGCTGGGCAACGCGATCGACATCGCGGCGATGTGGCTGCTCGGCGCGGCGCTCTGCACGGCGAGCGTGCTCTGGGTGGCCGGCCTCT
The DNA here is from genome assembly GCA_903830015.1 of uncultured Solirubrobacterales bacterium. Classification (GTDB taxonomy): domain Bacteria; phylum Actinomycetota; class Thermoleophilia; order Solirubrobacterales; family Solirubrobacteraceae; genus F1-60-MAGs163. Next base: position 1,373 of record CAIKSH010000127.1, read on the forward strand.
CCTTCCGCTTCCAGTCGATCGACATCGGGGGCTTCATGCAGACCCCGGTCTTCGTGCTGCTCTTCCTGGCCCCGGTCTACGTGCCGCTCGGGCTGCTCACCGGCTGGCTGAAGGTGGCGGCCAGCGGCAACCCGATCACCGTCCTGCTCGACACCGGGCGCGGCTTCATCGCCGGCG
>CAIKSH010000128.1 GCA_903830015.1 uncultured Solirubrobacterales bacterium
CGGCGCTCATCGGCTCCAGCGAAACCGGACGCTCCTCGCTCAGCGCGGTCTCGGCCGCCTCGTCGGCCTCCTCCTCGAGCGCCTCCCGGCGGCGCTCGCGCCACCCGGCCGCGTCGATGGTCACCCGCACGCGCTCACCCTCGCCGGCGTCCCGCTGGACGATCCGGGTCGCCAGGTGCTGAACGGCATCGATCGTCTGGCCGCGGCGCCCGATGAAAAGCCCGAGGTCCTCGCCTTCGACCTCGCCGAGAATCCCGTCCTCGGTCTCGGTGACCGAGATATCGGCGTCAAGCTCGAGGCTGTCGACCAGCTCCTCCAGGAGGTCGCGAACGCGGTCTACTGCCTCTTCGCCGGTGGCCATCAGCTTCTCTTGCCCGATCGCTTCTTCTTCTTGCGAGGGGGCGGCGGGGGCGTTGAATCGCCGCCTCCCTTGTTGCCGTTCGCCTTTGCCTTGACGGGCGAACTGCCCCCGCCGGCCGCAGCTCCCGCCGTGGCCAGTTCAGGGTCGCCACCCAGCCACGTAGGCAACTGGCCGGTAGCGCGTTTGAGGAAGTACTGCTGCCCGACGGTCCAGAAGTTGGTCGCGATCCAGTAAACGAGAAGCCCGGTCGGGAAGGAGCGAATGAAGATCACGAAGATGAACGGGAGCGCGTAGGTGATGATCTTCTGGTTGCGGTCCACCGTCGTAGCCATGAGGATGCTCGAGAGCAGCTGCGACCCGACGTAGAGGACGAGCAGGAGGATCAGGACCCACCCGGGGTTGAACCCCTGGCCGCCGGGTGCGGTGAGGTCCTCGATGAAAAGGAACTTCGCCGGGCCGCCGACGGGACTGAACTTGTCGACGCAGAAGTTGTTCTGGATGAACTGCTGCGAGTTGTTGGCGATCGTCGGGCAGATGTCGATCTTGAGGTCGACGCGGAGCATGTAGAAGAGCGCCATGAAGACCGGGATCTGCGCCAGAAGAGGTAGGCAGGAGCCGAACGGATTGACGTTGTTCTCCTGGTAGAACTTCATCATCTCCTGGTTGAGGCGCTGCTTGTCGCCCTTGTACTTGGCCTGAAGATCCTTGATCTGGGGCGCAAGGTCGCTCATGGCCTGCATGGAGCGAAACTGCTTGATTGTCAGGGGCAGAAGGACGATGCGGACCACGAAGGTCAGCGCAATGATTGCCAGGCCCCATCCCAGCCCAAGACTGTGGAAGAAGGTGATGATCGCGTCGAGGACGGTGATCAGCGGACCGAGAACGGTCTTGATCGCGTTGTCGAAGGTCGTGGCGGAGAGGGCGAGTGGCGTGGTCATGGCGTGGTGTTGCCGGCGACGGTCTCGTGGGAGCAGTGACGGAAAACGCTCTGGTCGCTCACCGGATCGAAACCGCCCCGGCTCCACGGGTTGCAGCGAAGCAGGCGCCAGCCCCCCAGGACGACACCGCGGAGTATGCCGAACTCGCGGATCGCCTGTACCGCGTAGGCCGAGCAGGTCGGCTCGTACTTGCAGCGCCGGGGAATCCCCGGCGAGATGAACCGCTGGTAGAAGACGATCGGCGCAGTCGCGATGCGCCTCAGGGTCGCGCTCATGCCCCCTCCTCGGTGGCTGCCTGGGCGACCAGGTCAGAAAGCTCGCGCTCAACTCCCTCGAGTCCCTCGCGTTCGGCCAGCTCGCCGGCGTCGGGCCGCGCGACCACGACCACGTCATCGGCTACATGAAGCCTGGAGGCCTGCGCCTCGAACGCCTCGCGCAGCAGTCGCTTGATCCGGTTGCGCTCCACCGCACCGCCGCACTTGCGCGAGACGCTCAGGCCCAGCCGGGGACCCTCCATAGGCGCGGCCGACTCCTCGGTCCGCGGGAAGAGGTGGAGGATGAAGAAGCGCCCGCCGTAGGAGCGCCCCTGGCGGTAGACGCGCTCGAAGTCCGCGCTCCGGGAGAGCCGGCGCTTGGGCCGGCGCCGGGAGGCACGGGGCGGAAGCTCCACGCTCAGGTGCTCAGGCGCTTACGACCCTTGTCCCGCCGGCGCTTTAGCAGGGCGCGGCCGGCACGCGTGCTCATCCGGCCACGGAAACCGTGGGCTCGGGCGCGCTTGCGTTTCTTGGGCTGGTAGGTGCGCTTCATGGGCGGGCAGGGACCGCGCCATGATAGCCGCCGCGGGCCGCCGGGGACGCTCCGGGAGCCGGCCCGCAACCCTTTGTCCGCATTTGCGAAGTGATCGGCGGCGGCCCGTTCAGAGAGCGCCCGGCCTCTGTTAGCTTGCCGCGCCAGCCAGGGGCGCAAACGGTGGGCAGCGCAGGCCGGTCCCGTTCCCTGCGAAGAGAACGTGCCCGTTACCTCCACCGACACCGTCTGGAAGCTGATCGCCACCGAGCTGCGGTCGGCGGTCGGCACGGACCTCTACGAGATCTGGCTCGCACCGCTGAGGCTGGAAGCAATCGAGGAGTCGGTGGTCACCCTCGCAGCGCCCGCTTCGACTCGGGCCTGGGTGGCCGACCGGTTCGGAGCCGTGCTGGCCCGCAGCGCCTCCAAGGCACTCGCAGAACGCGTCGAGGTCCGCATAATCGCCGAAAACAAGGGCTCTGGGGGCAATCCTCAGAGCCTCGCAGACCGCCGGGACCCGGAGCTTGCGTCCCGCCCGGCCATGCCCTCGCGGGATCCGAGCCCGAAGTACACCTTCGAGCAGTTCGTCATCGGGCCGGCCAACCGCTTCGCCCACGGCGCAGCGCTCAGCGTCGCCGAGAACCCCGGCGTCGCTTACAACCCACTCTTCATCTGCGGGCCACCGGGAGTCGGCAAGACGCATCTCCTCCATGCCATCGCTGGATACGCGCGGGACCACTCGGGGGGCCGTGTCCTGCTCACCAACGCCGAGGATTTCGCGAGCTCATTCGTGGAGGCCATAAGGAGCCGGCGAATGGAGGAGTTCAAGGCCCACCATCGCCAGGTGGACATGATCCTCGTCGACGACGTCCAGTTCCTCATGGACAAGGCGCGCACCGAGGAGGAGTTCTTTCACACCTTCAACTCGCTCAGCGAGAGCGGCTCCCAGATCGTGCTGGCATCAGATCGCCCGCCGCCACAGCTGGAGCGGCTTCAGGACCGGCTCCGCGACCGCCTCGGTTCAGGCCTCGTGGCTCCGATCGGCCTTCCCGATCCCGTAACGCGGCTGGCGGCCCTGAAGAAGCGGGCACACCTGGACGGGATCGAGGTCGTCGACGAGAAGGTCCTCGCCGTACTGGCCGAGAAGGCCTCGGGCAACATCCGAACCCTGGAATCCTCCCTGATCCGCGCCGTGGCTTTCGCTTCACTCTCGGGACGGGAGCTGACCGCCGACCTGGCCGATGAGGTTGTGCGCGACCTTGGCCACGACGGTCTCAAGCCGACGCCTAGCCGTACTGCCCACCTTCCGGTAGCGGAGATTTCCAGGGTGGTGGCCAAAGAATTCGGGCTCGACTCTGAGCAGCTGCGAGGCAGCGGCCGGACAGCACAGGTGGCCTGGGCCCGCCAGGTGGCCATGTTCCTCTGCCGGCAGCACACCCGAGCCAGCACCTCGTCAATCGGGTCCCATTTCGGCGACCGAACCCACAGCGCTGTTCTCTATGCCTGCCGCCGCACTGAGGAGAAGATGGAATCCGACCCCGCCTGCGACCAACAGGTAAGGATGCTGTCAGCAAACCTCGTGGCTATCTCGGAAGGTCGGTCCCGGTGACCGGCACTGCTGACAGAATCCGGACACCCCCGAATCGTTCAGAGCCCACAGCTGAAGGCGCTGCAGCGCTCTACTTTCCAACTGACAGCCCTGCATACAACAAGCCTTCCTAAGGAAAAAGATGAAGATTTCAGTCAAGACCGAAGAGCTCCTGGATCATCTCCAGACCATCGCCCGGGTAGCTTCAGCCCGCTCTGCGATTCAGGCGCTCGCTGGCGTTCAGATCGAAGCAACCGGTGGCTCTATCGAGCTGCGCGCTACCGACCAGGAGCTCTCGATCCGGGTTCCCCTCGC
>CAIKSH010000129.1 GCA_903830015.1 uncultured Solirubrobacterales bacterium
GCGGCGAGGATCCGCTCGGGAACGGTGACCGGGTTGCGCACCGGGCGCGGGCGCAGGGGCAGCGGCTGGGCCCCCGGAGCCAGCTCGGCCGGCGCCGGCGGGAGCATGTCGGCCGAGGTTTCCTCGAGCGAGAGCTCTAGCTCCTCGCGCAGGTCGGCGACCGTTCCCCGCTCCCCCGGGTCGGGCGAGACGGCGCGGTCGATGGCCAGGCAGAGCTCCGGCGGCAGGTCCGGCCGCCACTCCTCGAGGGCGGGGAGCTCCATGCCGACGTTGCGGGCGGTCTCGGCCGGCGTCTGGCCACGCACCGGGTTTACCCCGCAGAGCGCCTCGTAGAGCACGAGGCCAAGCGAGTAGAGGTCGCTGGCCGGCGTGGCCTCCTCGCCCTCGGCCTGCTCGGGGGCCATGTAGGAGAAGGTGCCGACGATGTCCCCGTTGCGGGTGATCGTCGCGTCGCCGGCCAGGCTGGCGACGCCGAAGTCGGTGAGCTTGACGATCGCCGCCTCGCTCTCGGCGTTGTCGGGAACCATCACGTTGGCCGGCTTGATGTCCCGGTGGACCACCCCGCGCGAGTGGGCGTGGCCGAGCGCGTCGCAGAGCGCCGAGCCGATCCGCACGACGTCGCGGTCGGATAGCTCCTCGCCCGCGAGCAGGTCGCCGAGGGTGCCACCGAAGACCAGCTCGGAGACCAGGTGGACCGACCCGGGCTCGCTGGCCGACTCGTAGAGGGCGACGATTCCCGGGTGGGCCAGCCGGGCGGCCGCCTGGGCCTCGCGTTCAGCCCGCGCGGCGACCTCCGGGGAGGAGGCCCCCACCGTCTTTACGGCGACGAGGCGGTCGAGCTGCTCGTCGTGGGCCTCCCAGACCACGCCGAAGCCGCCGGCGCCGATCCGGCGCACGAGCCGGTAGCGGCCCATGACGAGCCGGTGAACTTCCGGCCCGTGGCCGTCGTCGAAGCCGTCGGGGGGCTGGAATATCTGGGTTTCGGTGCGCTCCACCAACCTTGGAATTCGCCGGCGCGCGCCCTGCGCCTTCCCCGCGGCGCCAAAGGGTGCTCTGGCCGAAAATTTGCAGCCTTCTGCGGTTTTCGCGGCCGGCGGTCATACTTTCAGCCCTCCGGGCCCCCCGGAACGCGCAGATGTCCTTCTTCGACGACGACCCGACCGAGATCTCTCCGCCCCCGCGGCAGCCCGCCCGTCCCCGCAGGCCATCCGGCGAGAGCACCGCCACCGGCGGAGGCGCGCCGGTGGATCGCGGCCAGGCGCGTACCCGCCAGCTGATCGCCGCCGCGGTGGGAATCGTCGTGCTGCTGGTGATCATCTTCGGCGTCAAGGGCTGCCTGGACAGCCGGGCCGAGGGCGCGCTCAAGGACTACAACCGCAACGTCTCGGCGATCGTCAACGACTCCGACAACCAGGTCTCCAAGCCGTTCTTCGACCTTCTCGAGGGCGGTGGGGCCACCACCGACGCCGCGACCGGCGGCAACAACCTCCAGGTCCAGGTGAACCAGATCCGACTGGCCGCCGAAGAGGACTCCAAGCGCGCGGCCGAGCTCAGCGTCCCCAGCCAGATGCGCTCGGCCCAGCAGAACCTTGAGCTGACCCTCCACCTGCGCGAGGAGGCGGTGACCCGCGTGGCCGAGCTCCTCCCCAAGGCGCAGGGAACCGGGCAGGGCGCCGAGACGGCGATCGACGAGATCGCCGGCGAGATGCAGGCCTTCCTGGCCTCCGACGTCGTCTACTCGCAGCGCACCGCCCCGCTGATCAAGCAGACGCTGGACGACAACGGGATCACCGGCCAGACGATCGCCACCAGCCAGTCGCTCCCCAGCTACGCCTGGCTGGCCCCGAAGACGATTGCCGCCGCCCTCGGCGGTTCGGGCACCCCGGCCGGCCAGCCGGCTCCCGGCACGCACGGCCACGAGCTGGTCAGCACCTCGATCGGCGCCACCACCCTCCAGCCCTCGCCGGCGGCCAACAAGGTTTCGGCCAAGCCCCCCGTTGCCGTGGTGGTCAAGTTCACCAACGGCGGCGAGAACAACGAGCGCAACGTCAACGTGACGGTCGAGGTGACCGCCCCGGGCGCCAAGACGGTCACCGCCAAGAAGGTCGTCAACCAGACCAACGCTGGCGAGGAC